>JALRCP010000017.1 GCA_023257325.1 Polynucleobacter sp.
CCGACCTCAAGGCGAACAAATCTTGCCACCTTAGCCCCCTTGTCGGCCAGCAGCTTGCCAACCGTCTGATCGGGATCCTTGACGAAAGGCTGCCCTACCAGGGTAATTTCGCCAAGGAACTTCTTGATGCGCCCTTCGACCATCGGGAGAGATCACTTGCTGCTTTTCTAGATCAATCGTGAGTTGATAACCGTTAAAAGCAAAGGTTTCATTGAACAGGTGATCAACCTGCTGAGCCGACAAGACAACCGGTAATAAACCGTTTTTGTAACAGTTGTTAAAAAAGATGTCTGCAAAACTCGGCGCAATCACCGCTCTAAATCCATACTGCTCCAAAGCCCATGGAGCATGCTCACGAGAACTGCCACAACCAAAGTTTTGACGTGCCAACAAAATACTACCGCCCTTGTAACGACTTTGATTCAATACAAATTCAGGATTTAAAGGACGGGTTGAGCAATCTTGTCCTGGCTCACCATGATCTAAATAACGCCATTCATCAAATAAATTTTGACCAAAACCAGTCCGCTTGATGGACTTCAAGAATTGTTTGGGAATAATGGCATCAGTGTCGACGTTCTCACGATCCAGCGGAACGACCACACCTTGGTGAACTGTGAACTTATTCATTATTTAACCGGTGTGACTACAACGCCAGAATTGGAAGCGTCGTTATTTGAATCAGATTTTTTCGAGGTGTTTTTATCCACCACGGAGCCCAAGTTTTGTAAATCTTGACCAAGACCCGCAATCGTATTGCAAGCACTCAAAGTGAACATCATCACCATCGCTGCACATATTTTTAATAGCTGTTTCATTCAAGTCTCCAATATATTTTTAAGCTATTTTACGAACATCAACAAAGTGACCTTCGAGAGCCGCTGCTGCAGCCATGGCTGGGCTAACCAAATGAGTACGACCCCCATTGCCTTGACGGCCTTCAAAGTTACGATTGGAAGTTGAAGCGCAACGCTCACCAGGCTCCAAACGATCGGCATTCATGGCCAAACACATAGAGCAACCGGGCTCACGCCACTCAAAACCTGCTGCTTTGAATACGCGGTCCAAACCTTCACGCTCGGCCTGCTCTTTCACCAAACCCGAGCCTGGCACCACCATGGCCAACTTCACAGTAGGCGATACTTTCTTGGCAATGCGTTCCACCACGCGCGCAGCTGCACGAATGTCTTCAATGCGACTGTTGGTGCAAGATCCGATGAATACCTTGTCCACCGAAATGGATTCAATCGCCGTATTGGGCGTTAAAGCCATGTAAGCCAAGGCACGTTCCATGGCTTCACGCTTAACTGGATCTTTCTCGCGATCGGGATCCGGCACACGGTCCTCAATCGACAACACCATTTCAGGCGATGTTCCCCAAGTTACTTGAGGCTTGATGTCTTCAGCACGCAATTCAACCACGCGGTCAAATGTCGCGCCTTCATCGGTATGTAAGGTTCTCCAATACTGCAAGGCTTGACGCCAAGCTTCACCTTGCGCAGGCGCATAAGGACGACCTTTGACGTAATTGATGGTGGTCTCATCCACACCTACAATGCCCGCACGCGCACCGGCTTCAATCGCCATATTGCAAACGGTCATGCGACCTTCCATGGATAAGGAACGAATCGCCTCACCCGCAAATTCAATGGTGTAACCCGTGCCGCCAGCAGTACCAATTTTGCCAATAATGGCTAAAACGATGTCTTTTGCTGAACAACCCAAGGGTAACTGACCATCGACTTTGACCAGCATGTTTTTGCTCTTCTTCATCAGCAATGTTTGTGTTGCCAACACATGCTCAACCTCAGAAGTGCCAATACCAAAAGCCAAGGCGCCAAATGCACCGTGTGTGCTGGTATGAGAATCTCCGCAAACCACGGTCATGCCTGGCAAAGTAGCACCCTGCTCTGGACCAATCACATGCACAATGCCTTGACGCTTGTCGTGCATTTTGTATTGCGTGATACCAAAGGAATCACAGTTTTGATCCAAGGTCTCGATTTGTAAACGTGAGACCGGATCCTTGATTCCTTCTGAACGATCAGTGGTCGGAACGTTGTGATCAGACACAGCCAAATTGGCAGAGTTTCTCCAAACTGGGCGCTTTGCTAAAGACAAACCCTCAAAGGCTTGAGGGCTGGTGACTTCGTGCAACAACTGTCTGTCGATGTAGAGGACGGTAGTCCCGTCCTCTTCTACATGAACAACATGGTCATCCCATAATTTGTCATACAACGTACGAGCCATGAATATTCCTAAATTAACGCTTGGCGATTGGTTGAACAGAACGGGTTGGGCTACCCACGAACAACTGACGTGGACGACCAATCTTGTACTCTGAATCAGTGATCATTTCTTCCCATTGAGAAATCCAACCCACTGTACGTGCTAGCGCAAAAATACAAGTGAACATTTCTGTTGGAATACCCAAAGCACGTTGAACAATGCCTGAATAGAAGTCAACGTTTGGATAGAGTTTGCGGCTCACGAAATACTCGTCTTCAAGAGCAATCTTTTCAAGCGTCATGGCCAACTTGAACAATGGGTCATTCTCAAGACCTAATTCTTTTAGAACTTCATGACAAGTCTCACGCATCAATTTAGCGCGTGGGTCAAAGTTCTTATACACGCGATGGCCAAAGCCCATCAAACGCACACCAGAATTTTTGTCTTTGACTTTGGCGATGAAATCATCAATTTTCTCAACACCGCCATTGGCTTGAATTTCTTCTAACATCTGCAAGCAAGCTTCGTTAGCGCCACCGTGAGCAGGACCCCACAAACAGGCCACACCGGCTGCAATTGCTGCAAATGGGTTGGTGCCTGAAGAACCTGCTAAACGCACAGTTGAAGTGGAAGCGTTTTGCTCATGATCGGCGTGCAAAATAAAGATGCGGTCCAAAGCTCTAACCAACACATCGTTCACTTTGTAATCTTCACATGGTGTGGCAAACATCATTTGCATGAAGTTGGCAGTGTAGGAAAGATTATTCTTTGGATAGATCATTGGCTGACCCACAGAATATTTGTAAGCCATGGCAACCAATGTTGGCATTTTGGCGATCAAACGAATCTGAGCGATTTCACGCTGATGCGCATCATTGATGTCTAAGCCATCATGATAGAAAGCAGCCATCGCGCCGACTAAACCCGTTAATACAGCCATTGGGTGAGCATCGCGACGGAAACCACGCAAGAAGAATTGCATTTGCTCATGCACCATGGTGTGATGCATCACCAAATCATCAAATTCTTTCTTTTGCTTGGCGTTCGGCAACTCGCCCTTTAAGAGCAAGTAGCAAGATTCTAGGAAGTCACAGTTGGTGGCCAAATCTTGAATTTGGTAACCGCGGTAAAGCAACTCACCCTTGTCACCATCAATGTAAGTGATCTTTGAGTTGCATGATGCGGTGGACATGAATCCTGGGTCATAAGTGAACTTGCCCGTCTGACCGTATAGTTTGCGAATATCAATCACGTCAGGACCGACAACGCCCTTGTAAATAGGTAACTCAATGGCAGGCGTGCCATCTGAGAACGATAACGTGGCTTTTTCATTTGATGCGTTCATTTTTTTAATCCTCTACGCGTTTTGGGTATTAGCAAACAAGCAAGTTCTATTCCAGGCCAACACTTTTACTAGAAATTATTGATTCCTAGTGGGGCGCAACATGGCCAGGACACGTTGCACACCTTCATTCGCAAGATCCCCCTCCGGTTCTTTGCGACGTAGTAACAAATCCATCAAGTCATTGTCACTGAGATCTAACAAACTGTTGAGTGGCTCAAGGTCACTCTCTTCAATCTGATCATGAAAGCGCTCAAAAAAACGCTCCATGATCAAATCATTCTCCAACAAACCTCGTCGCGCACGCCATCGCAAGAGCGACAAGGTCTCAGATGATATCGGCATCAAACAGCCCGACGAACCATCAACTCTTTGATCTTACCAATTGCTTTCGTTGGATTGAGTCTTGTTATAACCCAACACGCAGGCATTCGGGATTGGGGTATTTATCACCTAATAATTTTGAAAAAAAAACTTAAGGAGAAAAATCAAATCACGATAGATTAAAATTCGAACAAGCAAGTCAAAACGTTCTCGACTTGGTGAAAAAACTGTCCGTTAAAATGGGACAACT
>JALRCP010000071.1 GCA_023257325.1 Polynucleobacter sp.
ATCAAGCGCGGAATACTGGCAAGCGCGATAACCCGAGGGGCTCCCACTTGCCAATCAATTCGTAAACCACCATCCGCGAAACGGATATCGGCTGACGAATCGGATAACGTCCAAGGATGGTCGCCAATCGCATTGGTCACAGCCATCAAAGGCGTGTGCAAGGCTGGAGTAACGTTCCAAACAACGTGGTAGCCAACGTAAATGGCTAAAACGAAGATGATGAGGTTGTATATGGTTGGGCTGATCATGTCCATGATTTTTCCTTGTAATTCTTCTTAGGCGTTTTGACGAAGAACTTGACCGTTTTGACACATCAAGCAAGCTGTCACGATGTCATCATCTGTTGGGATGGCTAATTTAGCCTCCTTATCAATGATGAGTTTCATGAAGTCAAGCAAGTTGCGAGCGTATAAAGCTGAGGCATCAGCAGCGACCATGCTTGCTAAATTGGTATATCCAACTAGCTTGACACCGTGCTTGACGACTACTCGATCGGCTTCAGTAAGTGGGCAATTGCCGCCACCGTTTTCACCTTTGCCGGCAGCCAAGTCAATCACCACAGAGCCTGGTTTCATTTGCTCTACAGTTTCAGCGTGTAATAGTGTGGGGGCTTTGCGACCCGGAATCAATGCGGTTGCAATCACAATATCAGCCTGCTTGGCGCGCTCCGCAACCAAAGCTGCTTGACGTTGCATCCAAGAGGCTGGCATTGGGCGGGCATAACCACCAACGCCTTGTGCGATTTCGCGTTCCTCTTCGGTTTCATAAGGAACATCCACAAACTTAGCACCCAAAGATTCAATTTGTTCTTTGGCTGCAGGGCGCACATCCGATGCTTCAATCACTGCACCTAAACGTTTGGCGGTTGCAATTGCTTGCAAACCGGCTACGCCGGCACCCAGAATCAATACGCGTGCGGCTTTAACAGTACCTGCTGCAGTCATCAACATGGGCATAAAGCGTTGATATTCATTGGCGGCCACCATCACAGCTTTATAGCCTGCGATATTCGCTTGAGAAGACAATACGTCTAAGCTTTGAGCACGAGTAGTTCTTGGCGCTGCTTCAAGTGCAAAGGCTGTGATGCCTTTTGCAGCCATTGCGGCATTATTGGCATTATCAAAAGGATCTAACATGCCTAGTAGTACGGCGTTAGAGTTCATTTGAGCCAATTCGCTGGCTTCAGGGGCTCGTACCTTCAACACCAAGTCGGCACTGAGAGCATCTGCGGCGGAACCAATGGTGGCTCCAACCGCTTGATAGGCTGAGTCAGGTTGGCTACTAGCCAAACCAGCATTGCTTTGAACTACCACGGTGTGACCTTGAGCAATGAATTTCTTCACTGTTTCAGGGGTGGCAGCAACGCGCGTTTCATTCGCCCGCGTTTCTAAGGGCACGCCAATGCGCATGGGAATCTCCCTATTATTGTAAAAAGTTTAAGATTACCCTAATTTTCGGGTATTTCTAATCAGTTGAAGCACTGATTTTATGTTTTTTTAATTATTTAGGGCTTTATCCTAACTTTGAAGAGTAATGCGTTTTGACTATTTCTAATAAATTTCCTGAGTTTGATAAAACCTTTCTTGAGGCTGCGCCCGTGTTGCCTCCAGCCACTGTTGTGATTGGGATGTCTGGTGGGGTTGATTCATCGGTGGCCGCTTGGATCTTAAAGCAACAGGGCTATCACGTTGTTGGTCTATTCATGAAAAATTGGGAAGATGATGACAACAGTGAATATTGTTCTTCAAGGCAGGATTGGTTGGATGTGGTTTCAGTCGCTGATTTGATTGGGATTGATGTTGAAGCGGTTAACTTTGCCTCAGAATATAAAGATCGCGTATTTGCTGAGTTTTTAAAAGAGTACTCTGCTGGAAGAACCCCCAACCCAGATGTTTTGTGTAATGCAGAAATTAAATTTAAAGCATTTCTAGATCATGCCATTGGCTTGGGTGCAAAAGCGATTGCGACGGGGCATTATGCAAAAACAGCGCGCGTGGGATCTGAGGTGCATTTGCAAAAAGCCATTGATGAAAGCAAAGATCAAAGTTATTTCCTGTACCGTTTGAACCAACAGCAATTGAGTCAAGTGATTTTTCCGCTCGGAGGAATTCGCAAAACGGTTGTCAGAGAAATCGCTCAGTTGATTGGTTTACCCAATGCTGCTAAAAAAGATTCAACCGGAATTTGTTTTATTGGCGAGAGACCCTTCAGAGATTTTTTGAATCGCTACTTGCCGAATCAGCCAGGGCCCATTAAAACTGAGGATGGCAAGATTGTGGGTGAGCACATTGGCTTGGCTTTCTATACCTTGGGTCAACGCAAAGGAATCGGGATGGGGGGCAGCAAGGATGGAAGTGGCGACCCTTGGTTTGTGGCAAAAAAAGAGATGGCAACCAATACCTTATACATCGTTCAAGGGCATGAACATCCGTGGTTACTCAGCCCAAACTTGCAAGCTTCGCAACTGAGTTGGACTTTTGATGGCTTGCCGCCACTGGGACCTTACAGTGCTAAAACAAGGTATCGTCAAACAGACGCAGCGTGTCAGTTGATTGAATCAACTGCCGATCATATGACCCTTCAATTTGATCAAGCGCAGTGGGCGGTAACGCCAGGCCAATCGGCTGTTTTGTATGATGGTCAGCGCTGTTTGGGTGGCGGCATCATTACCAACGCTCAACCCTAAAGATGAGCAATCCATCGATTTAATTTTTATTGCGGCGGCTCAGTATTGGCAAAAGAGGGGCGCGCCATCAATTTTTGATACAACTTATTTAAATTCGGATAGGTCTGCTGCCATTTGATTTCAGGAAATCTAAAGAGCAAATAACCTAGTGCGCAACCGACTGAAATGTCAGCCAAAGTCATTTGGTTACCAAAGCACCACTCAGACTCACCCAAACCTGCTGACATCGCTTTTAAAGAAACATCCACTTTGTGAAGTTGGCGATCAATCCATGCTTGACTCTTTTGTTCATCCGGGCGCCATGTGGCTTCTAGTCTTGCCAAAATTGAGGCATCCAATATGCCATCAGCCAAAGCTTCCCAAGTTTTAACGGCTGCCTTTTCTTTTCCGGCAACTGGAATGAGTTTATTGACTGGGCTGAGTGTGTCGGCATATTCAACAATGACTCTTGAGTCAAACATCGCTCCACCATCATCCATGATCAAGCAAGGAACCTTGCCAAGTGGGTTGGATTGCATGATTTGAGTATCTTGGCTCCAAACATTCTCTTGAATCAAGGGAACTTCAATTTTCTTTTCCGCAAAAACAATGCGTGCTTTGCGAACGTATGGGCTAGTCAAGGATCCAATTAATTTCATGACGTAAGTATATCTATTTAGGTGGATTGTCTCAGAAGGACTAAAATCATATTTTCGGTGATATTTTAGGATTTAGCTGTGACTACTCAACTCTCAACATTAAGCGCCTTATCCCCATTAGACGGGCGCTACGCCTCTAAAACAGATGCTTTAAGACCTTGGTTGTCTGAAGCTGCTTTTATGAAGCAGCGTGTTCAAGTTGAGGTTCATTGGCTCATTGCTCTTTCTCAGGCTAAGTTGGCTGACTTTCCAAGTTTTAGCCCTGCTGCTGAGGCAGTTCTATTGAAATTGGTGGCTGATTTCTCAGATCAAGACGCCCAACGCATTAAAGAGATTGAGTCTGTCACCAACCATGATGTCAAGGCAGTTGAATATTGGATGAAAGAAAAAGTTGTTGGTCACGCTGAATTAGAAAAGGCCAGCGAATTCATTCATTTCGCTTGCACATCTGAAGACATTAACAATACGTCTCATGGATTGATGCTCAAAGGGGCTCGTCAGGAAGTCATTCTTCCAAAGTTGCGAGAGTTGCATGCTGCGTTGACTCATTTAGCAGTTGTCAATGCCAGTGTTCCAATGCTCTCTAGAACTCATGGTCAACCTGCATCACCAACGACTTTGGGTAAAGAAATGGCCAATGTGGCCATGCGTTTGCACCGAGCCATTCAGAATATTGAAAAAGTACCATTATTGGGAAAAATGAATGGTGCTGTCGGTAACTACAACGCGCATCTTTCAGCTTATCCAGATGTGGATTGGGAGAGTTTTTCAAAAGAAGTGGTTGAAAAGCGTTTGGGCCTTGAATTCAATCCCTACACCATTCAAATTGAACCGCACGATTACATGGCAGAGTTGTTTGATGCAGTAGCCAGAGCCAACACGATTTTGTTAGACATGAACCGTGACATTTGGGGCTATATCTCTGTAGGTTATTTCAAGCAAAAAACCAAAGCCGGTGAAATTGGTTCGTCCACGATGCCACACAAAGTCAATCCAATTGACTTTGAGAACTCGGAAGGTAACCTAGGTATTGCGAACGCTCTGTTAAAACATCTGTC
>JALRCP010000080.1 GCA_023257325.1 Polynucleobacter sp.
CAGCCCCAAGCATGACGGTGGCTCAAAAGGGGAGAGTGCCTAAGATTCATGGAATCAGGAACTAAGTCACTAACTAAGTCACTAAGTAATTAAGTTAGTAAGCCTAGAACCCAGTTGCCTGCAACTGGGTTTTTTCTTTCCTCCCTTTTTATTTTTTCTGTTTTACCTCCCAAATTCTCATCCGTTCTGAAGCCCTCTAAAGCCATGCATTTAACGTGGCATTTTGATTGTGTTATTCTAAATAAGAATCATTATCATTTATGGTGATTCGAACAGTAGAACAAAAGCAGTCATCCAAGGCTCACAAGGCCAACAGTTAATTAAGGGAGTTTTTATGAAGATGTACAAGGCAGTACCGTTTGTCATGTGGGCCATGCTCACTCAGTCTCATGTGTATGCAGGTTCTTTGGGATATTTAAAAAGTGCTGAGACACTCCCGCAAGGAGCTCAAGAAGCGACTTTGTCAATCACCCAAAAAGAAGGCAAACGCTATGGCTCTTACAAAAGAGATGAATATCGCGCTGAATACGCCTATGGTCTGACCAATGACTTATCAGCTGCCTTTTATTTGAATGGTATTCAACACAATTTTGACTGCGGTACGGGTTGTGCAGGTGGACCAGACGATGCGGATAAAGAAATCACAGGCAGTCTGCATCAATCACGCATGACAGGAGTCTCGATTGAGCTCAAAAAAAACTTACTCTCGCCCTACAAAGATCCTCTGGGCTTGGCATTATTGGGTGAAGTCACCTATGCCACCCGTGACAACATCACGGGTGAAAAAGGAGTGGGTTGGGGTTATGAAACCAAACTCATTTTTCAAAAACCTTATTTAGATGGCCAATTGCAATGGCTTACCAATCTCGAACTCGAAGTTGAATCTTGGAAAGCAGAAGGGGGCAGTACCACTGAATGGGCTGTAGCGCCTCGCCTAAGAACTGGGGTCTCTTACCGCTTTGCCCCCAAATGGTCTGTGGGCTTAGAAGGGTGGATTGATAAAGAAATTCTGAATAGTCCTGGTGTGACCAATGATGGCAAAGGAGGTTGGGAGATGGATCACTGGGACCTGTTTGCGGGCCCTAGTATTCATTATGGTGACAAGTCTTGGTGGTTCACAGTCACTGCAGTCAAACAAATAGCGGGTTCTGATGAGTCTAATAACAACCACAAAGGTCGTCATTTGGCTGATCACGAGAAAAAAGAATTGCGCGTCAAGGTGGGTTACAACTTCTGATCATGAAGCCCACTCATTCAGAACTGATGGGCTGGATCTTGGCTGGGGTCACATCTCCAGCCTTATTGATGGCTCATCACAACGCGTATGCCAATGATTACCTCACAATTGCTCAAGCTCAGCAACTCTTATTTCCTTCTGCGACGCAATTCATATCCAGTCCCATCTTGCTAAGTGTTGCTGAAAAACTCAAGATTCAACAGCAATCAGGACTGAAGCAGCGCTGGTCTTTGCAACCAGCCTATAAGGTATTCAAAAATCAGCAGCATCTTGGCTGGTTAATGATTGACGATGTAATTGGTAAGCATGAGTTCATTACGTATGCAGTGGCCATCTCAGCGCAAGGCGCTGTCATGGGGGTCGAGATACTGACTTATCGCGAGACCCATGGCACTCAA
>JALRCP010000131.1 GCA_023257325.1 Polynucleobacter sp.
GCCAATGTGACGAAAGTTTTGTGCAAGATATTTTTGTGGGTCTCGGCTAAATGGAATCGGTGCACGAGAAAAATACAGAGCACGATTATTTTTATCTAAAGCCACTTTGACCGCATTGGGATTACTCACTTCATCTAGATCTTGGATAAGAATCGCCGCTGTGGCAATCGCTGAGCTTGGATATTGGGCCAAGGTGGTCGCCACATCGGTAATTAATTGAGGAGGTATCAAGGGTTCATCTCCTTGAACATTCACCACAATCTGATCGTCGGATAGATGAAGTTGCGTGACGACTTCGCTCAGACGATCTGTGCCTGTGGGGTGATCTTTGCGAGTCAGCATGACATCAAGACCGTGTGCTGCACACGCATCATAGATGCTTTGATCGTCAACAGCGACCACCACTTTTGAGGCGCCTGATTGCAAAGCTCGCTCAGCGACCCGCACCACCATGGGCTTGCCACCAATGTCTGCCAAAGGTTTATTGGGCAAACGAGTCGATGCCAAACGCGCAGGAATAATGGCGATAAACGAGGGAGTCTGACTCATTGAATTATTTAGATGGGTTCAGTTCGCGAGCTTCAGCGACCAACATCACAGGAATGCCATCACGAATTGGAAAAGCCAATTGATCGGCTTTGCAAATCAATTCATTGTTTTCAGTGTCGTGATGCAAGCTTGATTTGCAAATGGGGCACACCAAAATATCCAGTAAACGTTTATCCATGATGTTTTTTTAATAATGAGTGGTTTTACAAACAATGAGGCAATGGTATCAGGGTTGAGGGCGCTTCAGAATATCGACCATCTGTGACACAAAGTCCTCAGGCAATTCAACGGTAACAGGTAGCACCCAGATGCGAGAATCTTCTCTGTACTGTGGCATCTGTGCGCATTTCACAGCGTCTTTTTCTGTGATCAAAATCACTGAAGCCGAGCTTTGTTCAAAGGGGTTCACTGCATAGTCATAATGATCGGGGAGAGCTAAAGCTTCAAATGACAGTCCTGTTGAACGAATTAAATCAAAAAACTTTTCTGGATTGCCCATTCCAGCAGCCACTAGGAGTTCAGAGGAAGAACTTTCTGTGTCACTGCTCATGAGCGACTGAATCTCGGTTAACTTCATTTGACGATCAGGGGATTGCAACTGATAGATCAATCCTGTTTCAATCTTCAAATCAAAATTAGGCGCATCAGCAAGATAAGGAGAGCTTGGTCTTTGGGCTCCTAGATTGAGCGTGAAGTCACGCGAGCGATCGGCGGACTCTCTTAGAGGGCCTGCCGGCAATAAATAGGTATTTCCTTCACCACGGGCATCACGAACAACTAGCTCAATGTCGCGGCCACCTTCTCTGGCAGGCCAGCGTTTTAAAGCGTAATGTTGTAGACCATCATCACAAATAATCACATCAACCTGAGAATATTTTTCAAGTAGAGCTTGCGCTGCAAGCGCTCGTTTGGGATGGATAAAAATCGGAACTGCTTCATGCCGCAATTGTTGGGCCATATAGCAGGGCTCATCACCGCAAGCAGAGGGCAACGACTGTTCATTGACCTCAATGGCGTTCTGTATTTGTGAAGACTGAGAAGGCCGATACCCTCTAGAAATAATTCCCGGATGAAAACCGCGCGCCTTGAGAGTTTTTGCAATCGCTAACACGGAAGGTGTTTTGCCGGTGCCACCCACTCTTAGGTTACCAACAATTACCAAGGGAACTGAAACGCCAGAGCTTTTGAGGAGATGTAAATCGTAAAGCGCTTTGCGTAAAGCAACTATCCCCTCAAAAATTTTAGAAACAGGCCAAAGTAAACGGGCCATTAAACCCCGTTTTTCCCAATATTTGGGCGCTTGTAAAAAAGAAGAATTGGCCATTAGAAAATACTACTTGGACTTTGATTGTGTCGCAAACACAATATTGGGCAAATTGGCATTGCGCGCAGCTTCCATGACCTGCATGACAGCTTGATGGGGCGCCTTACCATCAGCAGCAATGATGACAACGGGACCATTGTCTGCCCCTGTGTTTTTATTCGATTGACTCAATGCTTGAGTGAGTTGATCGATGGCCACGCGTTTGCCATCTACGGCAACACGACCATCGGAAGAAATCGCAATTGAAATATCTTTCGGCTTACTTTTGGATGCTGCACCTTCAGCATTGGGAAGTGTGATCGAGAGTTCTTGATAGCGCGTAAAAGTCGTTGAAATCATCAAAAAAATCAAAACAACCAACAGCACATCAATGAAGGGGATCAAATTAATTTCTGGGGGTGTGGCTTGGCCGCGGGTGAGCTCTTGTCGTGAGCCAAAAATACTTTTTGAGTTGGATTGAAAAAGCATGCTTTAAAAATGTTCAAAGGCTATTTAATTCGGCCAAGAGTTTTTTGGCAGCCGCATCACATTCGCGTTGACGCATTTCAGCCATCGCTTTGAGACCCCGCCAACCAGCATAAGCAGGAATTGCAATCAACAAGCCAAACGCGGTGTTGTACAAAGCAATAGAAATACCATGAGCCAATTGTTGAGGGTTGGTGCTAGCACCTTGTTGACTGCCAAAAATTTCAATCATGCCAACCACCGTACCAAACAAACCTAGTAATGGAGCAATGGTGGCAATTGTGGCTAAAGCCCCTAAATAACGTTCCAAGAGCAAAGTGACTTCTTGCGCAGCCTCTTGCATGGCTTCAATGATTTTTTCTTCTCCTTGGTTCTTTGAGTGAGCCAAAAGAGCGGCAGCCAGGATTTTTCCTAGGGGGGCTGCATCCGCCAGAGTTTGACTGGCATTTTGAGCGCTTTGAGCTTGTTTTAGGGCTCCTGAGTGCGCCAATTGAATAGCGCCTTCTAATAAATGAGGGGGAGTGACCCGTTTGGCTTGTAAAAACCAGACGCGCTCAATCAAGATGGCTAAAGCTAGGATAGAAGTGATTAAAAGTGGCCAAACGGGCCAGCCTGCGGCGATTAAGATGCTGTACATAGCCTATACTTTAAACGATGCCCAAGCGAGGGCCATAAAACGGGTTTTAAGAAGTGATCAAGCTTGTGGATAACTATGTGAAAAACTTTGTTTAAGTCCCTTCATAAGCCCTTGATTCTTCGTGAGTGAAGGTAATTTTCAAAATAAGTAGATTAAAAAATAACATATAAATCAATTAATTACACGAATACCATTGGTTTTTAATCACTTTTTAAGTTTGACTGCATGGAATCAATTGGGCCTGTGGATAGTTTTGAACTGAAAAGCCATATAAATACATATTTGAAGTAGACAAATGACCGAAATATCAAGAGAAATAATCGGGGTTGGCGATCTAAACCGCACCATTGCGAGCGTTCTTGAGGAGCGTGTTGGCAGTGTGTGGGTTCGGGGTGAGATTTCCAATTTCAAGGCTTATGACAGTGGGCATTGGTATTTCTCATTAAAGGATGCTGAAGGTCAAATTCGGTGTGTGATGTTCCGTGGTCGCAATGGTCAAGTCGGTTTTATCCCTAAAGAAGGTGATTTGGTAGAAGTGGCCGCTAACATTTCGGTCTATGTTCCCAGGGGTGACTTGCAGCTGAATGTCGGAATGATGAGAAGAGCCGGTCAGGGAGGTCTCTATGAGGCATTTTTGAAGCTCAAAGAAAAGCTTCATGCCGAAGGTTTGTTTGATGAGCAAAAAAAGCGCGCATTGCCCAAGCACCCTCAAGCCATTGCAGTGATCACATCGGCCCAAGCGGCCGCACTCAAAGATGTGCTGACCACGCTGTCACGCAGAGCCCCTCATATCCCCATCACAGTCTATCCAAGTTTGGTTCAAGGGGTTGATGCACCCCCAGCCCTCATCAAAGCCCTAGAGGCTGCTTATGAGGCTGCCAATCAAGGTGAAGTCGATGTGATTCTTTTGGTTAGAGGCGGTGGCAGTATTGAAGATCTCTGGGCCTTCAATGATGAAAGCCTGGCCAGGATGATCGCCACATCTCCAGTTCCAATTGTTTCTGGCGTGGGTCATGAAACAGATTTCACAATTGCAGACTTTGTGGCCGATGTGCGCGCTCCAACGCCAACGGGAGCCGCTGAATTAGCAACACCTGATCGAGTGACCCTGTTGCAAGATTTGGAGGTTTTGTCTCAGCGAATGAACTCAAGGTTGACTCAGCGAGTCGATCGTGAAGCTCAGCGACTTGATCAACTCTCTTTGCGTTTACAACATGCTTTGCCCAATCCTGAAAGGATGCAAGAAAAAATTCAACAGTTGTCCTTGCGTTTACAGCAATCTTGGCAGGTAAGGCTCAATGTGTATCAACAACGACACGCTAGCTGGCAAGACCATTTGGAATTACTCAACCCTCAAAGAACCCTGGATCGTGGTTATGCAGTTCTTATGAACCATCAAGGTCAAGCTTTGAGAGATCCTGCTTTGCTAAAAGAGGGACAAAGTGTGGATATTCATTTGGCCTTAGGGTCTGCACAAGTGGAATTGTCAAAAGTGCAAGCTTTAGCAAAAAACAAACCAAACGAATAGAATGATGTTTTACCCAGATTCAAATGAAAGACTGATTCAATAGGAGATAGAGATGGAACACACCTTACCAACCTTGCCGTATGCATTGGATGCATTGGCTCCCCATATTTCTAAAGAAACTCTAGAGTTTCACTATGGCAAGCATCATCAAACCTATGCCACCAATTTGAACAATTTGATCAAAGGCACTGAATTTGAAAACATGAGCTTAGAAGACATCGTTAAGAAATCCTCTGGCGGTGTTTTTAACAATTCAGCCCAAGTTTGGAATCACACTTTCTACTGGATGGGTTTAAAGCCCAATGGTGGCGGCGCTCCAACAGGTGCCTTGGCTGATGCCATCAATGCTAAATGGGGTTCATTTGACAAGTTCAAAGAAGAGTTCACGAAATGCGCCGTGGGTACATTTGGTTCAGGTTGGGCATGGTTGGTGAAAAAATCGGATGGTTCATTGGATTTGGTTTCAACCAGCAATGCTGCCACGCCGTTGACCACAGATGCCAAACCATTGTTGACTTGTGATGTATGGGAACACGCCTACTATGTGGACTACCGCAATGCGCGTCCTAAATATGTAGAGGCTTTCTGGAATCTAGTGAACTGGGACTTTGTGGCAAAGAACTTTGCTTAAACCTAAAAGCATCAACTCACTGATTCAACTAAAAACCCCTTGATCTAATCAAGGGGTTTTCTTTTGGTCTATCTTAGATTTTTTCTAAGAGCTCACTTATTAATCTCTGAAGTTATTAAAACCCAGAGGGGCTTCTTCAACGTCTTTGCGCAGCATCGCCATGGTGGTTTGTAAATCATCGCGCTTGCCGCCGGTTACTCGTACCGTGTCACCCTGAATACTGGCTTGCACTTTAATTTTGCTATCTTTGATGATGCGAACAATTTTTTTCGCCAGCTCGGTGCTGATGCCTTTTTGTATTTCGACCACTTGCTTTAATTTGTCGCCGGAAATTTTTTCTAATTTACCGTCTTTTAAAAAGCGCACATCCACGTTGCGCTTGGCTAATTTCGCCAATAGAACATCACGGACTTGCTTTAACTTAAAGTCATCGTCGCCAAACAAAGTCAGCTCTTCGCCTTTTTGTTCAATTCTGGCATCAGATCCTTTGAAGTCAAAACGCGTTGAAATTTCTTTATTGGCTTGCTCCAGCGCATTCTTCACTTCAATCATGTCTGGTTCACATACAACGTCAAATGAGGGCATGGTTCACCTAAAAATCAAATGGAAAGTTAATCACAGTTAAGATTGTGGCATGAAGATTGATTTAAATGCCACATTGCGTGAACACAATACCTTTGGATTTGATGTCAAAGCACACATTTTGTCTTATTTGACAGAGAGTTCTGATATTCCAGAATTTGTGAAGCAAGCCCAAGAAAGCCAACAGGAGTGGCGCATCATTGGGGGTGGTAGCAACTTGGTTTTGGCCAGTGATTTAAAGGGCATGACGGGCTTGATGCAAATTTTGGGCCGTCGCTTACTCAAAGAAACTGCGACGCATCATTATGTAGAAGCCATGGCCGGAGAATCTTGGCATGAGTTAGTGGCTTGGTGTTTAGAGCAGGGGTACGCAGGTCTTGAAAATTTGGCTTTGATTCCGGGTACTGTGGGTGCCGCGCCTATTCAAAACATCGGAGCCTATGGATTGGAGTTGGCTCAAGTCCTGGATAGTTTATTGGCCTATGACACTCAAAAAAATACTTGGGTGACATTGACTCGTGATGAGTGTCACTTTTCATACAGAGACAGTCTTTTTAAACAGGAACCCAATCGATTGATTGTTGCCTCTATCACCTTGGACTTGCCAAAAAAATGGGTGCCCAATCTATCGTATGCAGAATTAAAAAATGCGTTTGCCAATCAGAGCAACATCACGCCACGAGATATTTTTGAGCGCGTCTGTGCCATTCGTCGAAGTAAGTTGCCTGACCCCAAGTTGATTGGCAATGCAGGCAGCTTCTTTCATAACCCTGTTGTGAATGATTCAATCTATCAAAAATTAAAAAGCCGATTCCCTGATTTGGTGGCTTATTCAACCTATCCAACTACCCAAACTAACCAAACTACCCAAACCATCCCGCACTGGAAATTAGCAGCTGGTTGGCTCATTGATCAATGCGGTTTAAAGGGGTACCGTCAAGGCTCTGTGGGCGTTTATGAAAAACAAGCCTTGGTCTTAGTAAACCATGGTGGGGGTACAGGTAAAGAGCTATTGCACTTAGCGAAAACTATTCAGGACCGCGTTCAAGAAAAGTTCGGAGTGGCTCTCACCATTGAGCCAGTGATTCTCAATCAATGATGAGATTCTCAGAGTAGCAGTAGCCAAATCGGCAAAGTGACGGCTGCTGCAATCGTCATAATCGAAATACAAATCGCGACCAATACACCGTCGCCACCCATGCGATTGGCAAGGACATAGGCGGTGGTGGCAGTTGGCATGGCAGCAAACAGCACCACGCTATTGAGCTGTGCTTGGGAGAGCCCCATATAGCGACCCAGTATCAACGCAACGGCAGGCATTGCTAGTAATTTAATGGCGCTCCAATAAGCAATCAGAGCCCCATCCTTTTTGCTTTGAATCCACATCAGACCTGAGCCTACTGTGAGTAGTCCCATGGCAATTGATGCCGCACCGAGGCGTGACATGCCTAGGGCCAAAGGTTCTGGGAGTTTTAATCCCAAAATGTTGCTGATCAATCCCAGGGTGGTTGCAATGATCAAAGGATTTTTAATCAATTCTTTAAAAATATGAGTATCAGAGTTCTTGGCCAAGGCCCACACAGCAAAACCATTGGCCACGGGCACAAAGCATCCCGTGGTAATCGCCATCAAAGCCACGCCTTCTTCACCTGCTAGTCGACCTGCGGCTGCAAAAGCAATGTAAGAGTTGAAGCGAAACGCCGTCTGAAAACCTGAGGACCAACTGACTGAGTTGGGTTTAAAAATCCATTTGGCGGCATAACTCAAAGCCATGGCGCTGAAAAATGCCACAGCAGCCACAAACAACATGGTGCTGGTGCCGCCCCAATCAAAATGTGTTTGATTGATTGAATGAAACAAAAGAGCGGGGAAGAGGACGTAATAAACCAGTTTTTCTGCGCTTTCCCAAACTGTTTTATCTAAAACGGTGTAGCGCACCAACAGAAAACCCAGCAAAATGAGCATGAAGTCGGGAAGCAATAAAAGTGCTGAGTTCACGATGTCTCTTTTAGAATAAAAGCTCAATGGTAGTCAAAAAATCAACTTCTGGCAGAAAAACTGATGACGAGCTTCATCAGAGTGATTCAGTTGTCAGTAAAAATCTCATCAAAAGCATGGAGGCCGTAGACGCTTTTTGCGATGCCTGTTGGTTGGAAGACGGTTTATCCAAAAATAGCTTAAGTGCTTATCGCCAAGATTTATTGCTTTTTTCAAGATGGTTAGATCTTGAGAGAACCAAATTTATTTACGAAGCAGATGCGAGCGATGTGATGTCATATATGGCACATCGTCGGGCTGACAAGGCCACCACTGCGAATCGACGTTTGACTGTTTTAAAACGTTTTTATCGTTTAGGTATTCGAAAAAAAATCATTCAAACCGATCCTTGTTTGAACCTTAGGGCTGCGAAGCAGGCGCCTCGTTTTCCGAAAACTTTGAGTGAGTCTCAAGTGGAGTCTTTACTCAACGCACCTGATATAGAGACCCCATTGGGGATTCGTGACCGCACCATGCTAGAGCTCATGTATGCCAGTGGCCTGCGGGTTTCAGAAATTGTTTCTCTTAAAACCATTGAAATTGGTTTGAACGAAGGCGTGGTTCGAATTGTGAGCGGTAAGGGGGGTAAAGAGCGTTTGGTGCCATTTGGTATGGAAGCTGCTACTTGGCTGAAAAAGTATTTGGACGAAGCCAGACCCAGTCTGGTGAGCGCTGCAAAGCAAGCAAAGTCGAGTCAAGACTTATTTCTTGCTCGGCATACGGGCTCAGGCATGACCCGACAAGCTTTTTGGCACATCATTAAGCGATACGCCACCTTGGCAGGCATTGATGTGCCCTTGTCCCCACACACGCTTCGGCATGCCTTTGCTACACACTTATTGAATCATGGCGCTGATTTAAGGGTGGTCCAATTATTATTGGGACATGCGGATATTTCAACCACACAGATTTACACTCATGTTGCGCGTGAACGTTTAAAAAATATTCATCAACAACATCACCCTAGAGCCAGTTTATAAATCCAACACCATCTCTTTTATGACCCCAATCATCTTTCATGCTTTATTAATTTTGATGGCCTACTTGATAGGTTCAATTTCTTTTGCTGTGTTGGTCAGTAAAGTCATGGGCTTGCCCGACCCGCATAGCTATGGCTCAGGCAACCCTGGTGCGACCAATGTTTTGCGCACAGGCAGTAAAGCTGCAGCCATTCTGACCCTGTTAGGTGATGCAGCCAAAGGTTATGTGGCGGTGTTGCTTGCCAGAGCTTTGATTGGCGTTGACATTGATTCTTGGGTTTTACCAGCAGTAGCGATTGCTGCATTTGTAGGACATTTATTTCCGGTATTTCATGGTTTCAAAGGCGGTAAGGGTGTGGCAACAGCTCTAGGGATTTTGTTGGCGATTAACTGGGTCTTGGGTTTGACCACCTTATCGACTTGGTTGATTGTGGCAGTCTTCCTGCGTTACTCCTCTCTGGCTGCTTTAGTTTCCGCTCTCTTTGCGCCGGTTTACTTTGTCT
>JALRCP010000133.1 GCA_023257325.1 Polynucleobacter sp.
ATCAGATATCTTTGACCCAAGAGTTCCTGCAGAGTCAGGCTTTAAAGACTTCATTGAAAACATATCAAAACTATCAGCTTCATTTAAAAAGCCCGTCTTATTAATTCAGGGTGACTCACATCAATATGTTGTCGATCAACCTATCAAGAACCAAGCAGGTCAAACACTAGAGAATGTGTTGCGCTTAATTGTTCCAGGCGCTAGCTTAGTCGAAGCCGTAGAAGTGAAGGTAGATACTGATAAAAAAGCGATTCAGGAAGTTTTTTCTTTTCGCAAATATAGTAGCAATTAGTTGCTAGATTTGATTGTTAGGTTTTATGAATCTGTATGAGTAATTTTTCTCATGCACCAGTAGCCCAAGAGACTGCTCACGGCGGCTAGACCAAACACATGATGGGGGGCTAAGTATTCCCAGACCCAACCCGCAAACAAGCCACCGACCGTACCCCCAATGCCGTAGGATACGGTGGTATAGAGTGCCTGCCCCCTAGCTTGCAGTGGTCCTTTGAACCAAGTTTGTAGCATTTTGATGCTCGCACTGTGATGCGCTCCAAAGGTCGCTGCGTGCATGATTTGCGCCAAGATCAAAATCCAAAGTTCAGGAAGATAAGCCATCAAAGCAAAGCGCAAACCCGCAATCAAGTAGGCTGCTAGCAAAATGTTCTTTGTGGTGAATCTGGCAAAAAAGTAACTTTGAAAGTAAAAAAATATCACTTCAGATAAAACACCCAGCATCCAAAATAACCCAATCTCTCCTTTTGAATATCCGAGTCGATCTAAGTAGAGTGAATAAAAAACATACAGAGCTGCGTGCCCAAAGATCATCCAGAAATTCGCTGACAAGAACCATTGCACGTGGGGATTTTTTAATACATGCGTGAATTTCACAGACGCGTGTTGAACTGCATCAATTGGTGGCTCACGCAAAGTCGTTGTTAAGACTGTCATGATGAGTAAAGCCACTACCCCAAACCAAGGGAAGCTTTCTATCCCAAATTTTTCAAACCAAGCCCCTGCCCCTAAGACCATGGCAATAAATCCAATCGAACCCCAGAGTCTTAAGCGTCCATAGCGTCGATCAAAGTCATTGTTTTTATATAGCGCATGAACCGTAGCTGCCTCACCCAAAGGCATCAAGCTGCTAATGACAGTGTTGAGTAAGAACATCCAAATTAATAAGGGCAGATAACTCTCAAGATAAAAAATGCCCGAGAAAATAATGCAAGCCATGACTGAAGTGATGCGCATGATGCCCAAGCGATCGCGACGCATATCGGCCAACCAACCCCAGGCAAAAGGACCCATGATGCGTGTGATTTGAAACATCGACATCAAGGCGGCAATTTCAATGGCCCCAAAGTCTCTACTTGCAAAGTAAAGACTGGCATAGGGCGACATCAGCCCAATGTAGGCAAAGTAGAAAAAGAAAAAAGCTGCAAAAGCCAGCCGTACCGGACCGGTCATGCGCAGACTCTAACTAAGAACGTTGCGCAGGAATCGCAGGAGTGCTGACTTGAACGTCACCACATTGAGCACGATGACGCAAGACGTGATCCATGATCACCAATGCCAACATGGCTTCTGCAATGGGTGTGGCACGAATCCCCACACAAGGGTCATGACGACCTTTGGTTTGAACAACCGTGGCTTCACCCGCACGGTTAATCGATTGTTTCGGAGCCATGATCGATGAAGTTGGTTTAATGGCAATCGACACCACCACATCTTGACCCGTGCTGATACCACCCAACATACCACCGGCGTTGTTGCTAGCAAAACCATTGGCAAACATTTCATCGCCATGTTCACTGCCTTTTTGAGCCACACTTTGAAAGCCTGCGCCAATCTCAACACCTTTGACAGCATTGATGCCCATCATCGCGTGCGCAATGTCAGCATCTAATTTGTCAAAGATGGGCTCGCCCAAACCCACAGGGACGTTTTTAGCCACGACTGTCAAACGCGCGCCACAAGAGTCTCCTGCTTTGCGCAGTTGATCCATATAGGCTTCCAACTCAGGAATGATCTTGGCATTGGGCGCAAAGAATGGATTTTGCGAAATCTGTTCTTTGTCTTCAAAGGGAATATCGACTTCACCCAATTGCGTCATGTAGCCATAGAACTCAATGCCGTGATGTTCTGCGAGCCATTTTTTTGCAACCGCCGCAGCAGCCACCACAGGCGCAGTCAAACGCGCCGATGAACGACCGCCACCACGCGGGTCACGAATGCCATATTTGTGCCAATACGTGTAATCCGCATGGCCGGGTCTGAAACTATCCAAGATATCGCCGTAGTCTTGACTCCGCTGATCTGTATTAC
>JALRCP010000175.1 GCA_023257325.1 Polynucleobacter sp.
ATGTTCATCGCATTCTTTGCCGAGGTGGCGTTTTCATGTACCCATGGGATAAGCGTGACCCTAGCAAACCAGGAAAATTACGCTTAATGTATGAAGCCAACCCCATGAGCTTTTTAATTGAACAAGCAGGTGGTGCATCCATTAATGGCAAAGACCGCATCATGGCTCTACCCGCTGAAAAACTTCATCAACGAGTATCTGTCATGCTTGGCTCAAAAAATGAGGTTGATTTACTTCAAAAATATCACCAATAAACTTATTTAATTACTGGCTATCGTTGATCAAACGCCTTCATTCAATGAAGGCGTTTTTACTGGAACATTCAAACTCTTTAACTATGCGAGCAATACATCTTGTGCGGGCATGTAATCAAATCCATGCGCCTTAGCAACAGCTTGGCAGGTCACATGTCCTTGATACACATTTAATCCATTGCGTAAATGAATATTGCCATTGAGGGCTTCACGTATTCCCTTATTGGCCAACTCTAAAACAAATGGCGCAGTCGCATTGGTCAGCCCCATGGTTGAGGTTCTGGCCACAGCTCCAGGCATATTGGCCACACAATAATGAATCACATCATCAACCAAATAAGTCGGCTCTTGATGCGTGGTTGGATGAGAAGTCTCAAAGCAACCACCTTGATCGATCGCCACATCTACAATGACTGAACCAGCCTTCATATTGGAAACCATCTTACGTGTCACCAACTTAGGAGCTGCGCCTCCGGGAATCAACACACTACCAATCACCGCATCGGCCGCCAAGACTGATCGCTCGACATTCGCCATACTTGAATACAGAGTCTGAATACGATTGCCATACAAGACATCCAACTCTCTGAGGCGATCAATGTTTTTGTCCAGAATCGTGACCTTAGCCCCCAATCCTACAGCCATCTGTAAAGCAGAACTGCCAACCACTCCAGCTCCCAAAATCACCACATGGGCTGCCGGCACCCCAGGAATACCTGCTAGCAAAACAGCACGTCCACCATTAGACTTCTCTAAATGATGGGCTGCCGCCTGAATGGACATGCGACCAGCCACTTCACTCATGGGCGCCAACAAAGGTAAGCGTCCATTGGGACTTGTGACAGTTTCATAAGCAATACATATGGCATTCGATTGAATCAATGCTTGAGTTTGATGCAAGTCAGGAGCCAGATGTAAGTAGGTAAATAGAATCTGACCCGATCTCAACATCTTGCATTCTTCAGGTTGCGGCTCTTTGACTTTGATTACCATATTGGATTCAGAAAAAATATCACTTGCACAGTCGACCAAGTGGGCACCTGCCATCACATAATGTTCATCCATGAACCCAATGGCCTCACCCGCTTTCTTTTCAATCAATACATGGTGACCCCATTGCTTAAGTTCTGTGACTTGATCCGGGGTTAAACCCACACGATATTCGTGATTTTTAATTTCTTTTGGTACGCCAATAATCATGATGCACTCCTTTCTTTTTTATGAAGTCCAAAAACAAAATACAAAGCTGTCAAACTGATCAAGATAGGTGGCCCAACGTAAAAGGCCATGCGGGTGTTTTCTGAATACGCCATGAGGCCAATCACAAACAATACAAATCCAATCGCAAACCATGATCCATAAGGCCAAAAAATGGCTTTATATGGCAAAGCTTGTCGCTGCTCTTGACTCAATTGCTTTCTAAATTGAATTTGTGTGTACAAAATTGCGATCCAAACCAATAAGCCAATCAATGTGACCGCCGCAGTAATCCACTGAAATGCTTTTTCAGGCACGAAGTAATTCAATGCCACGCCCAAGATGGGTAATAAGATGGTCATCAAAATGGCTTTGGCTGGGACACCTGCTTTAGAAATTTCTGAAAAGCTCTTCGGTGCATTACCAATTCTTGATAAGCCGAGTAGTAAACGACCCCCGCTAAAAATACCTGCATTACAAGATGACAATGCAGCGGTAATCACCACAAAGTTAATCACTCCAGCGGCTTCACGCAAACCCATACTTTCGAACATGGCCACGAATGGACTGCCCTGCTGACCAACCTGATGCCAAGGGAAAATTGCCAAAATGACAAATAAGGCACCCACATAAAATATCAAGATGCGCCAGGCCAACGAATCAATGGCCATTGGAATGGTTCTACTAGGGTTCTCCGCTTCGCCTGCAGATAAACCAATCATTTCAATACCAACATAAGCAAATAAGACCATTTGCAAAGAAAGCAAGAAACCACCGACTCCATTTGGGAAAACGCCCCCATGCTGCCAAAGATTGGCAACTCCAATGGGTTCACCTCCGATGCCAAGACCAAAGAAAATCATTCCACAGCCCATGGCAATCATGCAAATAATGGCCACCACTTTGATGAGAGAAAACCAAAACTCAAATTCACCAAAAACTTTGACGGCAACAAAATTAATGCCGCCCATGGCCAACAGTGAAGATAAAGCCCATACCCATTGCGGCACATCTGGAAACCACAGGGTCATATAAACTCCCACAGCAGTGACTTCAGCCAAGCCCACCACAATCCAGTAAGTCCAATACCCCCACCCAACTAGATATCCTGCCAAAGGTCCAACATAGCGACCTGCATAGTGAGCAAATGAACCAGCCACCGGTTCATGGACTGCCATCTCACCCAAAGCCCTTAAAACGATGAATGCCACTAAACCGGCCAATACATATCCCAAAATAATTGACGGACCTGCTAGTTGAATCGCTGTGGCAGATCCTAAAAAAAGACCTACACCGATGGTTGACCCCAAAGCCATCAAACGAATGTGTCTTGGCTGGAGACTTCTTTTTAATCCATGGTTGTCATGCACCCTAATTCTCCTCTACGTTTTCTAATCAAAAAATTGATTTCGCAGAATAGGAGGCAATGAATGACTTGTATATGGCTAAAAATTAATCTAAATGATTAATTTAATAAAAGTATCAATGAGACTTTTTGTCACGTTAATGTATACAAGGATTTAGGAAACATATGATTATTTTTCCTACAAAAGAATAGGAAATTTCTTACAAAGAAATCAGAAGATTCCTACAGCGATGTAATCCAAGAATTCACTACGAACTGAGAAATTAGTCAGGAATGTGAATATCTGAAGTG
>JALRCP010000008.1 GCA_023257325.1 Polynucleobacter sp.
GGCTGCCCGGGCTGGAGTCGTAGTCGATCGGATACGCCGCGGCGGTCTGGTCGAGCCAGCGGTCGCGCAGGCCCAGCACCAGGTTGCCGTTACACCCGCAACGGTGTAAAAGGATCCGAATACCGCTATTCTATCACCCTCACCTGCCTTTTTAAGAGCAGCTTCATAGGCTTTGGCTGGGTCTGAAAACTCTGAGATGCCGGACTCGGTAGTCTCCTTGAAACCAAGAGCCCGTAGACGAACTGCCAGTTCACTGGCTTTGGCCGCACGGGTTGTGGGTAAATCCGTGAAATACCAAAAATCAATTTTGTCCAACATGGGCTTGAGAACGCCTTCAATGTCTTTGTCGGCCATGGCACCAAATACGCCGATGGTATACGGGTGATAAGCCATGTTGTCTAAGTTCTGCGCCAAGGTGGCACTGGCGTGCGGGTTGTGTGCCACGTCCAAAATGATCGTGGGCTGTCCAGGCAAGACCTGAAAACGGCCAGGCAACTCAACCCATGCCATACCATTTCTGATTTCTTGAGCACCAACGGGTAAACGATTTCTGACGGCCATCAATGCAGCAATCACAGCACTCGCGTTGAGTAGTTGATTCGCTCCTCGCAGTGCTGGATAACCAAGGCCAGAAAAACGTTTGTTCCTGCCAGCCCAGCCCCACTGCTGCTTGTCCCCTTGAAAGTTATAGTCTCTGCCCAATAACCACAAATCAGCACCGATTGTTTCCGCATGCTCAATCAATGATTGAGGCGGCACGGGATCCGCACAAATGGCAGGACGATTGGATCTAAAAATGCCCGCTTTTTCAAAAGCAATTTTTTCTCGGGTATTTCCAAGATACTCCATGTGGTCTAAATCAATGCTGGTCACAATCGCACAATCGGGATCTATGATGTTCACAGCATCCAAACGCCCTCCCAAACCGACCTCTAAAATCACGGCATCTAATTGAGCCGCCGAAAATAAGCTCATGATGGCCAAAGTGGTGAACTCAAAATAGGTCAAGCTCGGAGCATTCGGCAAAGAAGCGCGCGCGCGTTCAACCTTTTCAAAATGCACCAATAAGTCTTCATCATTGACTTCCTGACCGTTGATGCGAGCACGTTCATTGAATCTCAAAAAATGAGGGGATGTATGACATCCAACCCGATATGAGGCGGCCAATAGAATGCTTTCTAATAATGCACAGGTTGAACCTTTACCATTGGTACCGCCCACAGTGAACACCAAGGAATTGAACGAGAGATTGAGGGCCTCTTTGACGCGCGTGATGCGCTCCAAGCCCATGTCAATGCCAACAGGATGCGCTGACTCTAGGTGATTGAGCCAATCATCTAAACGAGTAAACGTGGTGGGCAAAGCAGTGTCGGAATTAAGCCACTGAATCTGTTGGTTGCTTGAGCAACAAAGCCAACAACTCAGCAATTTCTTTGCGCATCTGACGACGATCAACAATCATGTCAATGCCACCCTTTTGCATCAAGAACTCAGATCTTTGGAAACCTTCTGGTAACTTTTCCCGGACGGTCTGTTCAATCACGCGCGGACCTGCAAAACCAATCAAGGCTTTGGGCTCTGCCATGACCACATCGCCCATAAAGGCAAAACTAGCAGAGATGCCACCCATGGTTGGATCGGTTAAGACACTGATATAAGGCAGTTTGGCTTGTGCCAACTTGACCAACATTGCATTGGTTTTAGCCATTTGCATCAACGACAATAAACTTTCTTGCATACGGGCACCACCTGTGGCGCTGATACAAATGAAAGGAACTTTTTGCTCAAGGGCCATTTGTGCGCCACGCACAAAACGCTCACCCACGACTGAGCCCATGGATCCTCCCATGAACTCGAACTCAAAACAGGCCACCACCACTGGAATGGTGTGAATCGATCCAGCCATCACCACCATCGCATCAGTTTCACCGGTGGTGTCGATGGCGTCTTTTAAACGATCTGGGTATTTTTTAGTGTCTTTGAACTTGAGAGCATCAACGGGCAATACCTCTTGAGCAATCTCATGACGCCCCTCTTGATCGAGCAGTTTATCCAAACGTTCGCGGGCATTGATGCGCATGTGATGGTCACATTTTGGACAAACATGTAAATTAGATTCTATGTCATTGCGATATAACACGGCTTCGCATGAAGGGCATTTCACCCACAATCCCTCTGGCACGCTCTTGCGTTGCGCGGGGTCAGTGTGTTGAATACTCGGGGGTAGAAGTTTATCGAGCCAGCTCATTTTGATTGGTCCAAAGCCTCACGGATATCTTTTAAGAATTTCTCTAGGGATTGTACTCTTTGCGCCGCAGGAGTTTCCTCTAATAGTTGCACAATCCGGCTACCAATGACTACCGCGTCCGCCGTCTGCCCAATGGCCACCGCAGATTGGGCATCGCGAATCCCAAAGCCCACGGCAATGGGCACCTGAGAAACTGCTCGAATTTGCGGAATAATGCCGGCCACAGCTTGGGTATCCAAATTGGCCGCCCCAGTCACCCCTTTGAGTGAAACGTAATAAATGTAACCAGCGGCCACCTTACCCACTTGATTGATGCGCTCCTGAGAAGAAGTCGGTGCCAATAAGAAAATCGGGTCAATACCCGCTGCCCGACACTGCTTGGCAAAATCCTCACACTCTTCGGGCGGATAATCGACGACCAAGACACCATCCACACCGGCCTCTTTGGCAGTTCTGACAAATGTTTCAGTGCCCATGTGTTCAATTGGGTTCGCATAACCCATCAACACAATGGGTGTTGTTGAATTCGTTTGACGAAATTCTTTAACCAACTCAATGCAATGCTTCAAGGTCATGCCATGCGATAAAGCTCGCTCTGAGGCTCTCTGAATCACTGGGCCATCGGCCATGGGGTCAGAAAAAGGCACACCCAATTCAATCACATCGGCCCCACCTCTGACCAAAGCATGCATCAAATCTAAGGTCTGCGATGGATCAGGATCCCCAGCGGTAATGAAAGGCACCAAGCCCTTGCGACCCTGGGCTTTTAGTTCTGAAAATACTTGAGCAATTGTTGACATCTAATTTCCTAAAACTTCAATCCTGATTCTTGAGCCACCGTGTGCATGTCTTTATCACCACGACCCGATAAGTTCACCAATATGGTTTTGTCTTTCGGCAAGGTGGCAGCTAATTTGCAGGCGTAAGCGATCGCATGACTACTTTCCAAGGCAGGAATGATGCCTTCGATGCGACAACAATCATGAAACGCTTTGAGAGCTTCATCATCGGTCACAGCCACATACTCTGCTCTCTTAGAATCCTTTAACCAAGCATGCTCAGGACCCACTCCTGGGTAGTCCATGCCCGCTGAGACTGAATGAGTCTCGGCGATTTGACCGTTTTCATCTTGCAATAGATACGTACGATTGCCGTGTAAAACACCCGGTGTACCCGCGACCAAAGCAGCTGAATGCTCTTTGGTATTGAGGCCATGACCCGCCGCTTCAACACCCACTAACTTCACATTGGGCACATCAATGTATGGATAAAAAATACCCATGGCATTTGATCCGCCACCCACACAAGCCATCACGTAATCGGGTTGACGTCCAATCATTTCTGGCATTTGCACTTTGCACTCTTCACCGATCACGCTCTGGAAATCACGCACCATCATCGGATAAGGATGAGGGCCTGCGACAGTACCGATGATGTAAAACGTGGTCTCAACGTTGGTCACCCAATCACGCATCGCTTCATTCAAAGCATCTTTGAGTGTTTTGGTACCTGATTCGACAGGAACCACCGTGGCTCCTAATAGCTTCATGCGATAAACGTTTTGAGCTTGGCGAGCCACATCCACGGAACCCTGATAAACCACACACTCAAGACCCATGCGTGCACAAATGGTGGCGGTGGCCACGCCGTGTTGACCAGCACCTGTTTCAGCAATGATGCGCTTCTTACCCATGCGCTTGGCCAACATGGCTTGACCAATCACATTATTGATTTTGTGAGCCCCGGTGTGATTGAGATCTTCACGCTTGAGATAAATTTGCGCGCCACCCAAGAGTTCACTCCAACGTTTGGCGTGGTAAACAGGCGATGGACGCCCCACAAAATGCTTGAGCTCTGAATGGAATTCAGCCAAGAACTCTGGGTCGTGTTGATACTTGGCGTAAGTTTCTTTCAACTCATTGAGCGCATACATCAATGTCTCTGAGACGAACACGCCACCATAAGGCCCAAAATGGCCTCTTACATCTGGAAAATCATACATAGTCGGACCTCTATACGGATGCGGCACTGTGATCAGCACCGCGAACTGCTTCAATAAACGCCTTCATTTGTTCAGGGCTTTTTTGTCCCTTGGCGATTTCTATTCCACTAGAAACATCCACCGCACAAGGTTTCAGGTGTGAAATGCCCTCGCCCACGTTGTGCGTGTTCAATCCACCACTCAAAACGACCCGATGCGCGTTTTCTTTTGCCCATATGTCCGGTATCAAAGACCAATCAAATACATGCCCGCCTCCACCGTAGCCTTCCACGAAGGCATCCAGTAAAAAACCAGCTGCTTGGCTATATTGTAGAGAAAAATCGATTAAGTTGAATCCCGGCTGAATCCGGGCCGCTTTGACCCAGGGTAAGCCTTGGGCAATCTCTTGGCAACGCTTCGGGCTTTCATCCCCATGGAATTGCCATAAAGTGAGCGGCACTCGCTCCTGAATACGCCGAACTTGCTCATCCGAGGGGTTAACCACCAAAGCCACAGCGTCCATGCCGCCAGGCATCCGACCAATTAAAGCAGCCGCCATTTCTGGGCTGATATACCTGGGGCTTGGCTCATAAAAGACAAAACCCAGAGCATCCACCCCCAACTGAACGGCAGCATCCACATCGCTGGCACGCGTCAAGCCACAGAATTTAATTCTGGTTTTACCCGGGGTGTGTTTTAGTAGTCCCATACGTCTTAGATTCGACTCAAAAGATCAATTGGCAAACAACTATTGGCCAATTGAGGCTCTGGAATTTCAAACTGTTCTGGATATCCTACCCTAAGAAGATAGAGTCCATCTGCCATGAAGGTAGCACCTGCTAAAGAACGATTTTTGGCTGCCAGCAACGTTTTCATCCATTCAGGGGATTCTTTTCCAGAACCCACGAGCAATAAGCTACCCACCAAATTGCGAACCATGTGGTGTAAGAAAGCATTGCCTCGAAACACATAATAAATCCAAGGGCCATTTTCTAAAATCGCTACCTGATACAACGTTTTAACCGGTGTACTGCTTTGGCATTCAGAAGAGCGGAAGGAGCTGAAATCATGCTCGCCGACCAAATACTGGGCCGCCTCTTGCATGGCTTGAACATTGAGTTCCTTCTGAGGGGCCACAGGGAAAAACCCCACCTTACCATTCAACAATGGAGGTGCAAAAGAGCCTGTGAATAAAGCGTAACAATAAGTTCGCTCATAAGCCAAATACCTTGCATCAAAATGATCAGGCACGGGTTTGACCCACTGAACTGCAATGGTCGGTGGCAAAAAGGCATTCACCCCCTTCATCCAAGCGTGATCTGGACGAACAATCTCAGTGTCAAAGTGAATCACTTGACCCAAGGCATGCACACCCGTATCTGTTCTACCTGCAGTGACCGTTTTAATAGGCGCCTGAACACCCTCACCCATGAACTGACTTAAGGCATGTTCAATGTGATCTTGGATTGTTTGACCGCTGGTTTGAGTCTGCCACCCTAAATATGGGGTGCCGTCATATTGCAAACCCAGAGCAATGCGCATATGTTTAAGAGGATCGCTGATTCACTTCAGCCATCAAAGATTTGGCTTGAATCGTGAGCTCAGGATCAACCTGATTGCTAACCGCCAACACTTCCTGAATGGCTGTGCGCGCCGCATTGAAGTCTTCAATCGTGATGTAGGCACGCACCAAATTGAGTTTCACCCGCAGACTCTCAGCTGACGGCAACTCTGTGGGGAATGCTTGATTCGATGAAACTGATTTTGAAGAATCTAAATTGAGATCCAATGAAGCAAATAATTTAGCCGCTTGGTCTGGCATGCCTGCTGTTTGAGACTTCAATGAAGTTGAGTCTGCTTGAGCAGTTGCATTGTGATGATGAGATTTTTGAGCTTCATTTTTAGATAACTTCAAAAGAACCACGATCGCCAATAAAACCAATCCACCGATCACCAAAGGACCCGAATAATTTTTCCAATCCACTGCATCGGATTTTTCTGTGCCTGGGTTTTGAATCAAGCGCTTCAAATCAGCAATATTTTTTTCTAATTCAACAATTCTTAACTTGGCATCTGCCAATGCTTTTTCTTGAACCAGCAACTCTTCCATGCGTCGCTTGGCCTCACCCTCAAGACCTGCGGCAGGACCTACCTTCAAACGGTCTTGAGCAGACTCTGACGATTTTTGATTTTTAACAACTTCAGTCAGTGACACATTGGCTTGCCCAGAACGATAAGCCGTGTCCGCAGAAACAGTGATTTCTTTGGCTTCTGCTTTGGGCACACTTTGAATCATGGCACGACTGGGTACTTGAATTTCGGCACCTGCCATCAATCGGTGAATACTGCCCCCCGCAAAGGCTTGGGGGTTGGCTCTGTATAAAGCAATGAGGGCCTGATCGAGGGTGGCATCGTCAAACCCAGCAATCACTCTTTCAGCAATCCCTGTGAGCGTTTCTCCAGCCTTCACCTCCACCTTGGCTTGGTCAGCCACCATCAAGGTGTAAACACGACGCACCAAACCTGCAGACCAACGCACTTCGAGCAAAGCATCTAAGAAAATTTCATTGGGGGCCAACTTAAGAATCTCATCAGAAGCAATCTTGACCGCAATTGGTTGTTGATTGGCATCTTTAATGAGGCTCACTTTGAGTTGAGCTTGTGTGGCAGAGGAAGAAATGCCTAGACGTTGATACATCTCAGGAGCTGCCAAGGCAACCTGAATATCTTTGATCGACTTGAGTTCATCCGGGTTGATCTGAAGATTGATTTGAGCCACCAATGGCTCACCGATTTTGGACTGAACACTCAAGTTGCCCAAAGTCAGCGCGAGGGCTTGCCCGGCAAAAAAAGCCATGACAACACCCCAGCAAATCTTCAAGAATGACAAATTAACGCTCCAACAAAATGCGCAACATGCGACGCAAGGGCTCAGCAGCACCCCACAACAACTGGTCACCGACTGTGAAGGCTCCTAAGAAGTCTGGGCCCATCGCCAATTTGTGCAAACGCCCAACCGGTACAGTCAAAGTGCCCGTCACAGCGGCAGGGGTTAAATCTCTTTCAGTTGTTTCGCGATCGTTCGGAACAACTTTGACCCAATCATTGGCGCTCGCCAAGATGCCTTCAATCTCGCTCAAAGGAATGTCTTTTTTCAACTTGATCGTCAAACCTTGAGAGTGGCAACGCATCGCACCGATTCTCACGCACAAACCATCAATTGGAATGCTGCCTGCAGAGCGGAATGGCGCATTGCCTAAAATCTTGTTGCACTCTGAACCACCCTTCCACTCTTCTTTGGTTTGACCGTGCTCAACAGGCACATCAATCCAAGGAATCAAGCTACCTGCCAAAGCAGTGTTGCGGAAATTCTTTTTCGGGAAATTGGCTGAACGCATCGTTTCAGAAACCTTGCGGTCAATGTCCAAAATGGCTGAGGCAGGATCGGCCAACTCAGCTTTCACGGCATCATGCAAAGCACCCATTTGTGATAACAACTCACGCATGTTTTGCGCACCTGCGCCTGAGGCTGCTTGATAGGTCATGGCACTGACCCACTCAATCATGCCTTCACGGAACAAGCCACCCATCGCCATCAACATCAAACTCACGGTGCAATTACCGCCCACCCATAAATTGCCGCCTTTTTGTAAGGCTGAGTCAATCACGGGACGGTTGACAGGATCCAAAATGATCACTGATTCGTCGACCATGCGCAATGAGCTGGCTGCATCAATCCAATGACCTTTCCAACCGGCCGCACGAATCTTTGGATAAATGTCTTTGGTGTAATCGCCACCCTGACAAGTAATGATGACGTCGCAACGCTTCAAAGCATCCACATCATCGGCTGAATAGAGTTTCTTCTCGTTTTTTGCCATGGCGGGCGCTGCGCCACCAGCATTGCTGGTACTAAAGAATACGGGCTCAATCAAGGCAAAATCGCCTTCGTCTTGCATGCGTTGCATCAAGACGCTACCGACCATCCCTCGCCAACCTACTAATCCAACCAATGGAGTTGCCATCACTGCACCTATGTATAAAAATTTATTTGTTAATCGTTATTGAATCTGGGGTATCTATCTTACAGAGCTTTTAGAACGGCTTCGCCCATTTCACGCGTGCCGACCAATTGGCAACCCGCCGTTTTGATGTCACCCGTTCTGTAACCTTGAGCCAATACCTTTTGAACAGCCGCTTCAATGCGATCGGCTTGCTCAGCTTTGCCCAATGAATAGCGCAACATCATGGCTGCCGACAAAATGGTCGCCAAGGGGTTGGCAATGCCTTTGCCAGCAATATCGGGCGCTGAACCATGGCTTGGCTCATAAAGACCTTTGTTATTTTTATCCAATGATGCTGATGGCAACATGCCAATGGAACCCGTCAACATCGAAGCCTCATCAGACAAAATATCACCAAACAAGTTACCCGTCACCACCACGTCAAATGCTTTGGGGGCCTTGACCAATTGCATTGCGGCGTTATCCACATACATATGACTGAGTTCAACCTCAGGGTATTCTTTACCAATGCGGGTCATGACTTCTCTCCACAACTGAGAAGTCTCTAGTACGTTAGATTTATCCACGCTACACACACGCTTATTGCGCTTTTGTGCTGCTTGGAATGCCACGTGGGCAATGCGCTCAACTTCAGGCTCTGAGTAACGCATGGTGTCAAAACCTTCACGCGTACCTGGGAACAAACCATCCGTGGCGGTTCGAATACCTTTTGGCGACCCAAAGTAAATATCACCGTTTAACTCACGCACAATCAAGATGTTCAAACCAGCAATGATTTCTGGTTTCAAGCTAGATGCTTCTGTCAGCTCTGGATAACAAATGGCAGGTCTTAAGTTGGCAAACAAACTCAAGTGCTTGCGCAATCCCAAAATCGCTTGCTCTGGTCGAAGTTCACGAGCCAAGGTGTCATATTTCCAGTCACCAACGGAACCAAACAAAATGGCATCCGCCTCTTGGGCTAACTTCAATGTTTCTTCAGGCAATGGATGACCCTTGGCTTCATAGCCTGCACCACCCACTGGCGCAGTTTCCATTTCAAAGGACTCACCGAGCGCATTTAATACCTTCACCGCCTCAGCGATGATTTCTGGACCAATGCCATCGCCTGGCAAAACTGCAATCTTCATTGAAAACCTTTTAACAGGGAAAATTAAGGGAGTTTCGTGCCCAACCAAGGCATGCGCAAAATACGCTCAGCCTCATAGGCTTT
>JALRCP010000063.1 GCA_023257325.1 Polynucleobacter sp.
AAACCACCCGAAGGTGGTTCATAGAATCTTGGTGGCCCGGGGCGGAATCGAACCACCGACACAAGGATTTTCAATCCTCTGCTCTACCGACTGAGCTACCAGGCCAAGAAACGAGATTGTACTATATGGGCAAGTGCCTAAGCAAACTCGCAAGATATCTGGCTCTAAGCCTAATCTCCTTTGTAGTGGCCAACATCTATCCCTAAGGCCTTTAGTTTTCTATATAAATGCGTTCTTTCTAGACCTGTTTTTTCAGCCACCCTGGTCATGCTTCCCCCCGCTTGACTTAAGTGATATTCAAAATAGGCCTTTTCAAATAGATCGCGAGCCTCTCGTAACGGTAAATCTATATAACTTAAGTTAAATTCACTTTGAGTAATGCTTGCATCAGCAACTGAAACTTCCTCAATCTTTGACTGAGAAGTTGGTGACTCAGATTTGCTCTCACTGACAAATAATTCTTTGGGCGGCGCTTTTTCTAATGCTTGCTCAACTGTTTTTAATAGTTTTTGAAGGGCAATAGGTTTTTCTAAGAAATTCACCGCCCCAATTCTTGTGGCTTCAACTGCTGTATCAATCGTGGCATGACCTGACATCATGACCACTGGCATAGTCAACTGACCATTACTTGACCACTCTTTTAACAAAGTAACACCATCCACATCAGGCATCCAAATATCTAATAGAACCAAATCCGGCTCTAAATTTTCTCTAGCTGTTCGTGCCTCTTGAGCATTCTGCGCAGAAACAACTGAATGACCCTCGTCAGTCAGAATTTCGTTGAGCAATTCTCGAATGCCCATTTCATCATCAACGACCAAAATACTTGCCATAACTATGCTTGCTTTACTAATTGATTGAAATAAATAGACACTTCAGCACCAATGGTCTGATTGTCTTCTGTGCGATTACGTAACTCAATTCTTGCGCCGTGCTCGTCCACAATCTTCTTCACTGTCGCCAAACCTAATCCAGTACCTTTTGATTTAGTCGTTACATAAGGCTCAAATGCACGATTTAAGATTCTTGGGGCAAAACCAGTTCCCGCATCCAAAATACTTAACTTAACAATTCCTGGGCCGGCTTCACTTCCGACTGGATAAGGCAAAAATTCCGTTTTCACTTGAATTGAAAAAGCGCCTTTATTGGCTTCAATGCTGGAATCTAAACCATTTTGAATTAGGTTATGAATGACTTGTCGAATTTGAGTAGCATCAGCCAAAATCATTGGGCAGGCACGATCTAACTCGGCCTTGACTGGGGTTCCTTCATATAAGCCCAGCACGTCAATCACTAACTCGTTGATTGAAATTGGCACCAATTGAGCTTCAGGCGTTTTAGCAAAGTCTCTAAAATCATTCACCATCTGCTTCATGGCTTCAACTTGAGTAATGATGGTGGCGGTGCTGCGCTCCAAAAATTCTTTTTGCTGGGCATCCAAATGATCTTTTAACTTAGACTGAATTCTTTCAGCAGAAAGTTGGATTGGAGTTAGTGGGTTTTTGATTTCATGAGCCAATCTTCTTGCGACCTCACCCCATGCAATTGAACGCTGGGCAGTAATGACCTCAGAAATGTCATCAAAAACCACAATGTATAAACCACTGGGCAAGTGTGTACCCCTTACCAATAAGGTAATGCCATGCTCGTGCTGCGCATCAAGCGCTGCCGAGTCATCCAATATGATTTGCTTTTGCCAATGATCTGTTAAATCTGCGCTAGAAATTTGATGTGCGTTAAATGCTTCTTTAATGGCCACATCAAAAGCTTGTAGCTTAGGAATTAATCCTAAACTTTTACCAATGTATGCCTCTAATGACACCCCGAAAATTCTTGAGGCGCCCGCGTTAGAAGTGACCAAGCCAAAAGATTGATCTAACACACATACGCCGGCCGTTAAATTGGATAAAACACTTTCCGAAAATGCTTTGGAGTCTTCTAAGGAGTTTCTGGCTTCTAATAATTGACGAGTCATCACATTAAATTGCTTAGTCAATAAGCCCAACTCATCACCAGTATTAAGCTCTGGCTTAGGCGATAAATCACCTTCCGCAACAGCCTTTGTTCCTTTGAGCAACATAATTAATGGTGTTGCTAATTGACGGCCTAGCAATAGAGCCAAAGTCATTGCAATGAATAAAGCCAAAAATAAAGTGATGGTTAAAGTGCCGATATACATTTTTCTCAAGCCTGAACGACCCAGCGCTTTTTCTTGATACTCAATGTACGCACCCTGCACCGCCAAAGCATTGTTACTCAGGCTTTCGGGCATGCTTTTCACTAGCAATAAATATCGGTCTTCGGATTGAGACCTCAAATTAAAGCCCCCCAAACTAGCGCTTGCCAATTCCACTGGGATTAGTAACTTAATCGTATATGTTTGTTTTGGCAAATCAGGATTTGGCTCATCAATCTGCGTGAAATGTCCCAAGGTTTTGGCTTGTTGTAACTTTTCAGGGGTCGCCATTTCTGATAGCGCGGAAACCAAGTTAGTGCCAGCGCTAGCAATCACTTTTGCGCCACTGCCAAATAATGCGATTTCTTGAAAGTCATTTTGTTGCTGTTGCCTTGATAACAAAATAGTTAAGGCACCGCCACCCGATGACCGATTGGACGCCTGTATTTGAGCCACGATTTCGCGACCATTTTTTAATAAATCTTGCCTTGAAATTTCAATGCTAGTTCTGCCTAAATTAAGACCGGCCTCAAGCGCCCGCTCTACCTTGACATCAAACCATGACTCAATACTTCGAGACACAAACTGCAATGAAACGCCATACAAAATGGCGCCAGGCAAAACTCCTACCAATGCAAAAAACATGGCCAACTTGGCAATGAGTCTTGAGCCAAAATATTTTTGGCGCAATCGCATCGTTAAGTTAACCGCTAATGCAATGATCACCACAAAAAATAGCAACCCAATCAAAACATTGGCCGCAAATAACCAGGCAAAATACTGATCAAAAAATGAAGTGTTTGCCGAGGCAAAGGCTAACAAAACCAACAAAATAAGCGCCAAAAGCACCACTACGCCAATCAAGAAAGGTTTTGCTAGTAACCTCATCATGGCTTCACCACTGAAGAAGGCGATTGTGGATTGAAGTCAAATCGATACCAATCGCTTTGCAAATTCCAAGATTTAGAATTAATCGCATTAACCTGAAAAGGTTTTGCTAATTGATTGGTGTCCAAGCGGATTCTGACCGAGGCCTGATAAGTTTGAGAAAGATCTATTGCGCCAGGCTCAATAACAACCCAATCATCAATTGTTTTGACTGCGGCCAAAGCTTGTTTAAGAGTAGCAGCCGTCAAGCTAAATGTTCCTAAGGTGACCCTGTATTGATTGGTGAGTGCTTGATAAGAAATTTTTGAAACTCGTTGCACATCAACCAGCTTTTGATCCATCCAGTACCAACGTTTTTTGGTTAACTGAAACTCAGTGACAAAATGGAGGGTGACTCCTTTATTAACCAACTGCTCTAGGGTGGGGTTTAATTCAAGCTCAATTTGGGCATCCAGCGCCCAAGATTTTTCTATGGGCGTTAGTTGAACATTGTTAAAAGTGATTTCATCGGCGTGAACAATGCCTACCATTGCCATCATTGCAACGATTTGAGCGATCCAATGAAATAGTTTTCGCATGCTGATAATCGTTAAGTTTTTATTTTTTCAAACAGTGCGTAAAAAAATCCATCATTTTGCTTAGATGGGAAAATCTGTCCGGGCGCTTTTAAACGAGAAGCGTCAGGCATTGCACCAACCCACCACTTTGCTTGCAACTCTCCCTCTTCAGGAAAAACAGAGCAAGTAACATATAGTAACTTACCGCCTGGTTTTAGCAATGGCCAAAGTGAGGTCAATATCTTTCTTTGCGTAACTTGTAAGTTTTTAATATCCGCTTCTTGCCTCAAATAAGTAATGTCTGGGTGACGCCTCACGATACCTGAGGCAGAGCAAGGCACATCCGCAATGATGGCGTCGTATTGCTGACCGTTAAACCAAGTTTCTGACCTCTGGGCATCCCCAACTAATACTGCTCCCCCACTTAACCTGAGTCTTTCAAAGTTTTCTTTGATGCGTTGAGCGCGTTCAACGTCAATTTCAAGAGCATCTAATTCAATGTCAAATTGCTCTAATAAATGTGCAGCCTTACCCCCTGGAGCAGCACAGGCATCCAAAACCCTTTGCCCCGCCCGCGGCTTTAATAATTCCGCTGCCAATTGCGCGCCTGCATCTTGAACAGAACAAGCGCCATCATAAAAACTCGGTATTTGCGAGACGGGGATTGCATCCTTTAACAAAATGGCATGAGATAAGCTTTGATCTTTGATTGCCAAAATATCTGAATACTCAATTCCCAAAGAATTCAATTGTTTTAAATAGTCTTGACGGTGCGCATCTCTTGAAAAAAATCTTTGATTCAACCTCAAAGTTAAGGGGGGTTTAACTTTTGAAGCTTGCACAATCGCGATATAGTCATTCGGATAAGCGTACTTTAACTTTTTAATCCACCAATCGGGATAAGACGGATGGTCCTCTTCAGAAATTTCTTGATAAATTTTGTCGTTACGCAAAACCCTTCTCAGCACTGCATTGATTAAGCCTTTTGCGTAAGAAAGATTTTTATCTAAGAGAGTTGCGTTCACAGCCTCATTGACCAACGTATGGGGGGCATACATTGACTCACCGCGCTGATCGGGCGCCAAGGAAATTGCAGCCCATAACAAATAGAGTGTTAAACCAGGTGGGGTCTTTTGGACATATTGATTCAATACCTCTTGTACCCAAAAGCCCCTTCTTAAAGCCTGAAAGGAAATGCTTTGAACTGCAGGGCGAAGATCTGCAGACACGCCCTGCAATGCTGAAGTTAATGAAGCTCCGTTTTGAACTTCTTGAAGGACCCCTGCGGATGCAAAGAGGGCTTTAGAAAGACTTATGCCTTGTTGTTTTTTATCAAGCAGGGTAGTTTCCAGTTCTTGCCATTTCCATTAATCGGGCCACACGATCTTCTGTGGGGGGGTGTGTTGAAAACAACCCCGCCAAACCGCCGCCAGATAGTGGGCTCATGATCATCATTTGAGCAGTTTCAGGATGTCGTTCCACGGCATCAAAATGACGACCGCTGGCGACTTGATGAATTTTATCTAAAGCCATCGCTAAGGCTTCAGGATCATTACAAATCTCGGCGCCACCACGATCAGCCTCGTACTCTCGGGCACGAGAAATTGCCATTTGAATCAAGCTGGCCGCCAACGGTGCTAAAAGAGCCACCAAGATGCTCGCAATCGGATTGCTTGGACGACCTTCTGAATCTCGACCACCAAAAAAGAGTGCGAAGTTTGCCAGAGCTGACAAGGCGCCCGCCATGGTGGCAGAAATGGTTGAAATCAAAATATCGCGATGCTTGATGTGTGCCAATTCATGAGCCATCACCCCGCGAATCTCTCGCTCAGATAAGATTCTTAAAATTCCTGTGGTTGCTGCCACAGCTGAATTTTGTGGATTGCGTCCAGTTGCAAAAGCATTGGGGGCATCCTCTTCAATCAAATAAACACGTGGCATTGGCAGCTCGGCTTTTGCGGCCAACTCACTAACCATGCGGTAAAAATGTGGGGCAGTGACCTCGTCCACCTCTTTGGCATTCATCATGCTCAAAACCATTTTGTCGGAAAACCAATAGCTAAAGAAGTTCATGCCAAGGGCCAACAGAAGGGCCATGAGCATGCCTTGCTCACCACCAATCATGCCACCAACCATAATGAATAAACCGGTAATGCCGGCCATCAAAATCGCTGTCTTTAACCAATTAAACATCTTTTAATCCTCATTTGTTACCGATGTACAAATTCTAGAATCAACTAACCAACTTAGCATCATAAGCTTGAATTGTTGATGGTCTCAAAGGGTTGTTAATGAAGAGCTTGCCCAGGCTGCCAATCCAAAGATTTTGCAAGCTGAGTGGCATGGGTGCGTTTACCGCCAGGCTTTTGTATTTCAGTCAAACATACCTGGCCGCCAGCACAGGCAACTTGCACCCCATCTTTTGAAATTGCAGTGATGGTGCCAGGTTGAATTTGTGGTTCTTGATTTTCAGAGGCCAAAAAAAACGAATTCCAGACTTTGATCAATATGCCCTCTTTTTCAAAAGTTGCTCCTGGAAAGGGATTAAACGCTCTAATTTTTGAGTCGATTGACGGTGCAGTTTGCTGCCAATCAATGCGCGCCTCTTCTTTTAGGATTTTTTTTGCATAGGTCACACCCTCGTTAGGTTGAGGCATTGCAATCATTGACCCTTGTTGATCAAGTTGATTTAAAACTTCAACAATCATGGATGCTCCCAAGCTTGCTAATGCATCATGAAGTGTTTGGGTTGTTTCTTTAGGCGCAATGGGTATTTTTTTAATGGCCATGACAGGGCCCGTATCAAGGCCCAAATCCATTTGCATGATTGATATACCCGTCTCTCTGTCGCCCGCCTCAATGGCTCGATGAATTGGGGCTGCGCCCCGCCATCTTGGCAGTAAAGATGCATGAATATTTAGACAACCCAATCGATTGGGTTGCTCTGCAATTTCAAAAACTTCTTGTGGAAGAATTAATCCATAGGCAGCTACGACCATCACATCAAAATCACACGCTTGAAGTGCTTTGATTGCGCTTTTTGCATCAGCGGCGTGGTCGCCATTAACTCGCAATGAATGGGGCTGAATCACTGGCAAATGTTTCGCTTGCGCAAACTGCTTAACAGGACTTGGTTGAAGCTGCAAACCACGCCCAGCAGGCCGATCGGGCTGAGTCATCACCATCACAACCTCATGACCAGCGTCATAAATTGCCTCTAATGCAACTCTTGCAAACTCAGGAGTTCCAGCAAAAACCACCTTCAGCATTAAATAACGCCCGCCTTAGATTTCTTTTTTAATTTGCTGGCAATGCGCATTCTTTTCAACGAAGACAGGTACTCAACAAAAACTTTCCCCTTCAGGTGGTCCATTTCATGCTGAATACAAACTGCCATCAAGCCATCTGCATGCAGTTCAAATTGCTTGCCCTCTAAATTAAGAGCACGCACCTTCACTTCAGACGGTCTTAAAACCTCATCATAAAAATCTGGCACCGACAAACAACCCTCTTGCCATACTTTCTTTTCTTCGCTAGACCAAATGATTTCAGGGTTAATAAAAACCTGTAATTGGTCGCGCTCATCTGATAGATCAATCACAATGACCTGTTGATGCACATTGACCTGTGTTGCAGCCAAACCAATGCCTGGGGCGTCATACATGGTTTCCGCCATATCTTTAACCAATTGACGTATGTCATCGTTGACCTGTGCAACAGGTTTTGCAACCGTATGCAAGCGCGGGTCAGGGTAATGAAGGATGGGTAATAAAGCCATTTCAGAAATTTCTTACAAAAAAGTTCTCAAGATTCTTATGTTGACGACGCCTTGGGTTCTTAGACTAGCATGCATGAACTCAATTATCACCATTAAATACTCAAGCCCTCATTATCCAAGGAGATTGCTTGATTTGCCGGACGCTCCCAAAGAAATTTACTGTCTAGGTAATCTTGCCATGCTCAGTCTTCCAACTATTGCTATTGTAGGTTCACGTCGAGCATCCCACGAAGGCATCAACAATGCTCTGATGTTTTCAGAATCTATTGTAAATAAAGGTTTTTGCGTCATTTCAGGTTTGGCCGAAGGTATTGACTCTGCAGCTCATCGGGGGGCGCTGAACGCTCGCCCACTGCTCTCAACCATCGCCATCTGTGGCACAGGCCTAGATCGATGCTATCCAGCAAAAAACGCTTCTCTTTTTAAAACCATTGCTTCTCAAGGGCTTCTTATCTCAGAATATCCGCCAGGCAGCGTCATTAAACCCCACTTTTTTCGACAGAGAAATCGGTTGATTGCCGCTCTATCTTTGGGGGTGTTGATTGTGGAAGGAGCCCTTAGATCAGGCTCATTAACCACCGCTAACTATGCCAACGAGCTTGGGCGAGAGGTCTTTGCAATACCTAATTCAATCCACAAAGAAAATTCGGCTGGCTGTCTGCATTTAATCAAAGAGGGGGCAAAACTAACCTGCAAACCATCAGATATTTTTGATGAAATTAAACTTATTCCGGCAAGAAACTCATTAAAAATTTAATTAAATCAATAACATATATAGGGATTTTTTTATTTTCTTCCCACTTTTTCATTTATCGGTTAATAATGAAAAAAGGAAATTAAATTAATTTGAATGTTTCAGAAAGCTGTCACGTGGCAAAAACAACTGCTCAAAATGGCCCATCCAAGGCTCTCATCATTGCTGAAAAACCGTCTGTAGCGGCTGATATTGCGCGTGCGCTTGGCGGCTTTACAAAGCACGACGATTACTTTGAAAGTGATGAGTTTGTCGTCTCATCTGCTGTAGGACATCTATTAGAAATCGCCGCACCCGATGCTTATGAAGTGAAACGAGGCAAATGGTCTTTTGCTAATTTACCCGTCATTCCACCTCATTTTGATTTGAGGCCGATTGCAAAAACAGAGGCTCGCCTTAAAGTTTTACAAAAATTAATCAAGCGTAAAGACATTAATCGCTTAATCAATGCCTGTGATGCGGGTCGAGAGGGTGAGCTTATTTTTCGTCTGATTGCTCAACACACCAAGGCACCTCAAAAAGTTGAGCGCCTTTGGTTGCAATCGATGACCCCACAAGCGATTCGTGAAGGTTTTAGCAAACTGCGCAGCGATGAAGAGTTACACAACCTTGCCAATGCAGCTCGTTGCCGGTCAGAATCAGATTGGCTGGTTGGTATCAATGGCACACGAGCCATGACGGCATTTAATAGCAAAAGCGGTGGGTTCTTTTTAACCACTGTGGGTCGCGTTCAAACTCCAACTCTCTCAATTGTTGTAGAGCGTGAAGAGCTGATTCGTAAATTTATTTCTAGAGATTATTGGGAAGTCACTGCAGAGTTCATTTGTGCTGCTGGAATTTATCAGGGTAAGTGGTTTGACCCTAAATTTAAAAAGGACACTAAAGACACACAATCTGACCCAGAAAAAAAAGATTCTCGCCTTTGGAGTGAGGCAGCCGCAGCAAGCATTGTGGCTGCATGCCACGACAGGCCCGGTAAAGTGACCGAAGAATCAAAACCAAGTACACAAGCTGCTCCTCAATTATTTGACCTAACCAGCCTTCAACGCGAAGCCAATGCCAGATTTGGGTTCTCAGCAAAGAATACTTTGGGCTTAGCTCAAGCACTTTATGAAAGACACAAAGTGCTGACTTACCCTAGAACTGACTCGCGCGCACTGCCAGAAGATTATTTGCCGACCGTCACAAGCACACTTGAGATGCTAGCGGAAAGCTCTGATAACTATTATCCGCATGCCTCACAAATATTAAATAACTCTTGGGTCAAGCCGAACAAAAAGATTTTTGATAACTCAAAGATCTCCGATCACTTTGCGATTATTCCAACGCTTCAGGCACCCAAAAACTTATCTGAGCCCGAACAAAAACTTTATGACTTGGTCGTGCGTCGCTTTATGGCCATCTTCTTCCCTGCGGCCGAATTCAAAGTGACCACTCGAATTACCGAGGTTAATGGTCATCAGTTCAAAACGGATGGAAAGATTCTTGTTAGCCCGGGTTGGTTAAGTGTTTATGGCAAATCATCTCAGGATGACAAAGAATTGGTGCCTGTGGCTGCCAATGAAAAAGTTCAAACGGAAAGTGTTCAACCAACACCACTTAAAACCAAACCTCCCGCCCGATACACAGAGGCAACACTCTTGTCTGCCATGGAAGGGGCTGGCAAATTAATTGATGACGATGATTACCGTGAAGCGATGTCAGAAAAAGGTTTGGGTACCCCCGCAACACGTGCTGCCATTATTGAAGGTTTATTGGCTGAAAAATACATGGTTCGCGAAGCAAGAGAATTAATTCCAACAGCAAAAGCCTTTCAACTGATGACCTTATTACGCGGTCTAGGCGTTGAGGAATTAACTCGTCCAGAGCTTACCGGCAATTGGGAACACAAGCTGGCGCTCATGGAAAAAGGTCAGATTGATCGCAATACATTCATGCAAGAAATTGCTCAAATCACCCAACGCATTGTGAAGCGAGCCAAAGAATATGACAGCGACACGATTCCCGGTGATTACGTAGACTTAAAAACACCTTGCCCTCATTGCGGCGGGTTGGTCAAAGAAAACTATCGTCGTTTTGCTTGCGAAAAATGTGGTTTCTCCATCAGCAAGATTCCTGGTGGGCGCGCTTTTGAGTATGCCGAAGCCGAAGAGTTTCTTAAAAATAAAGAAATCGGTCCGCTTCAAGGATTCCGCAGCAAAATGGGTCGGCCCTTTGCGGCCATTATTAAATTAGTGGCGATACCTGAAGACGATAAAGATTATCCAAATGCAGGCTTCAAACTTGAATTTGACTTTGGCAATAGCCAGGAAGACAGTTCAGAGCCGATTGATTTCACAGGCCAAACCAGTTTAGGCCCTTGTCCAAAATGCTCTGGCGCAGTCTATGAGCACGGCATGAAGTATTTGTGCGAGCAAAGTGTGGGGCCAGCAAAGTCTTGCGATTTTTCAACTGGCAAAGTGGTGCTGCAACAAGAAGTTTCTCGTGAACAAGTGGCTAAACTGCTCAACGAGGGCAAAACAGACCTGTTAACAAACTTCAAATCTTCAAGAACTGGTCGGGGCTTCAAAGCGTATTTAGCGCGTCAAGCAGACGGCAAAATCGGCTTTGAATTTGAAACGCCGGCCAAAAAACGTGCTGGCAGTAAAGCAGAAACTAAGTCATCTGATAAACCCGTTGCCGCTAAACGAGCCCCCGCCAAAAAACGTGCATCAAAGAAAGTTGAGTGACGCATCTCCTCTGCCAAATGTTCTGTGAACAGTTGGCAGGCGAGGGCAGACCACATCACCCCGCGCGAACCCAAAGCAGTCAAAGTATATAAACCGGGATGACCAATGACTGGCCCCATGATTGGTAAACGGTCGTTCGCCACACATCGAATTCCCACAAACGACCGAACAACTTTCAACTCTGTTGCATTGAAATTGTCATTCAACATTTCTTGAATCAAATCTAAATTTTCTTGATCACTGGAAGGCCAAGAATTCAAATCATCGCTGTTTTCATCGTAACTTGAGCCCACCGTCCACTCATACGATTGATTCTGCAGTTGCTTTGGGGGCAAACAGTAGGCTTTGCCCGATAGGGCAACCTTGGGTTGACGTTGTGCCCATGAACTGGTCTGTGCGTACCCAAAAGTTGATAGTTGGCCTCTTACGGGCTTTAAGGGCACCCTGAAATCAAGTTGACCTAAAAGGGGTTGAACTCCTAAACCATTGGTCAAAAAAACTCGGGGACATACTCCAAGCAACATGTGTTTGGCGTCATACACATGCCAAAGATCACCGACTCGTTCAATCTTTTGAACGACTGTGGACAGCTGTTTTTGCTCCTGTCGAAGATCTTTAAAAGTTTCATCGCAGATTTTTTTCAAACTAACCCAGCCACCTTCTGGAAAAAATGTGCCCGCCACAGAAATGCCCACCTTTTCTTTTGCCTCGGCTGCAGAAAGTGGTTGAGCATTTAAATGATTGAATCCTTGCGATAGCAGGCGCTCACTCATTAACTCTTTATTGAAGTGATTAAGGTCTCTAGATAGGTGAAAAACCCCGTTTCCACTCCAATGCGAGGCCCAAATACTGATTGCCTCAGCAAACGCCATCATGCTCAAACGTTGCAATCTAGACGCCCCTCGACCAATATAGGGGTGACATAAGGCGTGGTCATGTCCACTGGTACCCATACCAGGCGCAGGGTGGGCATCCAGCACCAAAAAGTTATTTAAAGCATTGTTTTTTAATGCTTTTATGGCTGCAACGCCCGCAATACCCGCTCCAATTACTATGGCGTCGTGCGTTTGTTTAGGTATTGGCTTATCCATGGCAGCCTTTATAATGCATGTCTGTACTTTTTACGCTGGTTTCATGCAATTAATGTGGGTATCTGGTCCAACGGGCCGGGTTAGAAAAATTTCCATTACCCTGCGAACCGTATCAATTGCGGTGGGGATTCTTGCGGCATTATTAATTGCTGCAGGTGGCATTTTGCATTTTGTTGGACTGAGAATTGCCATTGAGGCACGGCCCGAGTTAGCGCGCGCGATGGGTGGCGTCTTGACGCAAGCAGAACAAGATGAAATTGAAAAGTCCTACAAAGAACGACTTCACTTAATTCAAGAAAAGCTTCAAGCCACTTCAGAAGAAATCATTCAGATTCAAAAGCTAAAAGACCGCTTTATGGAGATGGCGACCCCAAGCGCTGTCAAGTCTCAAGTTCCTAACGCAAATGGTAAGGGTGGTCCTCATAAACTGCCTGACATGTCGGTAAAAAGAGATATCCCGTTGATAGATGCACTGGATGGTTCACTTCAAGATATTTCAGAATTCAAAAAAAGCGTTTCAGAAATTAATGCCCTATGGGCCAAGCAATTGGTTTGGTTAAACAGTCTACCAACAGGCATTCCCGTTAAAGATAACTACAGCCTCAGCAGCGGTTTTGGCTTAAGACTTGATCCTTTTTTACACACCATGGCAAAACATGAGGGCCTTGATTTTTCAGCCCCCGTTGGAACGCCCATCCTGGCTTCTGCAGCTGGTGTGGTCAGCCGATCTGGTTGGGACTCTCAATACGGCAACGTGGTTGAAATTAACCACGCCGAGGGCTTCAAGACTCGCTATGCACACGCCAGTCAATTATTGGTCAGAGTGGGGCAAACCGTTAAACGCGGAGAAATTATTGCCAAAGTGGGGAGTACAGGCAGATCAACTGGCCCCCATCTTCATTACGAAGTCATTAAAGCAGGCACACACATCAATCCTGCCAATATGTTTCCCAAAGTTCGCTAAGCAATAAAACAAAAAACCCCTGAAAACAAACTGCTTTCAGGGGGCTTTCAGTCAACCGAATGAATCTAATTAATCAGGCGATTTAGTTTGCTAAACGTGCCTCAAGAGATTTCTTGGTTTCAACCAATTCCTTGGGCAAGTGATAAGACAACTGATCAAATAGCTGATCGTGCAATTTCATTTCTTCTTGCCAAGCAGCTTTGTCAATCGAGGTCACCTGGTTAAATTGAGCTTCGCTGAAATTTAAACCTGACCAATTGATATCTTTATGAGTTGGGGTTGTGCCAAAGATATTTTCTTGGCCAGATGCCTTGCCTTCAATTCGCTCCAACATCCAAGCCAACACGCGCATATTCTCGCCATAACCTGGCCAAACAAATTTACCATTTTCATCTTTACGGAACCAGTTCACGCAATAAATACTTGGCAACTTGGCGCCTTCCGCTTCAAGTTTTTTACCCATATTCAACCAATGCTGGAAATAGTCACTCATGTTGTAACCAGCAAACGGCAACATGGCAAATGGGTCACGACGCACAACGCCTTGCTGTCCAGCAGCAGCAGCGGTGGTTTCTGAACCCATGGTAGATGCCATATAAACACCTTCCACCCAGTTGCGCGCCTCGGTCACCAAAGGAACCGTGGTTGAGCGACGACCACCAAAAATGAATGCATCAATTGCCACGCCATCTGGGTTGTTCCACTCAGGGTCAATCACCGGATTATTGGTTGCGGCTACTGTAAAACGTGCATTCGGATGAGAAGCTTTGCGACCAGCAGCACCATCAGCTGGTGTCCAGTCTTTGCCCTGCCAATCAATCAAATGATCTGGCGCTTTTTCAGTCATGCCTTCCCACCAAACATCGCCATCATCTGTTAAGGCAACGTTAGTAAAAATAACGTTTTCATTTAAGGAAGACATGCAATTAGCGTTTGTTAATGTGTTTGTGCCCGGAGCCACACCAAAATAGCCGGCCTCTGGATTGATAGCGAACAATCTGGTTTGGCCTGTCACAGGATCTTTGCGGGGTTTAATCCAAGCAATGTCATCACCAATGGTCGTTACTTTCCAACCCTGGAAGCCTTGCGGTGGAATCAACATGGCAAAATTAGTTTTTCCACAAGCGGATGGGAATGCTGCCGCAACGTGATACTTTTTGCCCTCTGGGGATGTCACGCCCAAAATCAACATATGTTCTGCCAACCAGTTTTGATCACGGCCCATGGTTGAGGCAATGCGTAAAGCAAAGCATTTTTTGCCTAATAAGGCATTACCACCATAACCGGAACCAAACGACCAAATTTCGCGAGTCTCAGGATAATGAACAATGTACTTGGTGCTGTTACAAGGCCACGCCACATCTTTTTCACCCGCTTGTAATGGTTTGCCGACGGTATGAACGCATGGAACAAAGTCACCATTTGCGCCCAAAACATCAAATACACCCTTACCCATGCGGGTCATAATGCGCATATTGATTGCGACATAAGGACTGTCAGATAACTCAACACCAATGTGAGCAATTGGAGAACCCAAAGGGCCCATTGAGAAAGGAACCACATACATGGTTCGGCCTTTCATACAACCCGTAAATAAGGGTTGGAGGGTCTTGCGCATTTCTGCAGGGTCCATCCAGTTATTGGTAGGGCCTGCGTCTTCTTTATTTTTTGAGCAGATGTATGTTCTATCTTCCACACGAGCCACGTCGCTTGGATCAGAGCAAGCTAAATATGAATTTTTTCTCTTGGCTGGATTGAGTTTTTTTAGAGTTCCTGCCGCAACCATTCCGGCACACAATCGGTCGTATTCTTCCTCTGAGCCATCACACCAATATATTTGATCTGGCTGTGTCAGGGCGGCTACTTCAGCGACCCAATCAATTAACTTTTGATGTTTAACATAAGATGGCACATTAAGGGTGGCCACGCCCTTCATTGTTGGTTGATTCATAGTTAGGTTAGTTAATTTGGAATAGCGTAAGGATACCACTTTGGAGGTGTTTTAGCCTTACAAAACCTCAAATCAGCTTGTGCCACTATTGGTCGAAAAGACCTCGATTAACTGCTTGTAATGCATCACTTTTTCCTTGTTCGTAGGCTATGGGCATCAGCTCATGATGGGCATAATCCCAGCTAGAAATCATGATTTTTTCACTGGGCTGAACATAGGTTAGCGTTAAGCCAGGCAAATTTTGCACAAAATAGTCAGGGTATGGATAGCGTCGGGTTAAAAGAACTAGCCCTTTTTGCTGAGGTTCTCCAGATTTTGCAGGAGTTAATCCATCAATGGGTACGTTATCCACTAACCCACCATCCAAAACCACCTTTCCCTCCCGGCACATGACTGGGGTTAAGGGTGGACTACAAGACGATTGCAAAATGAGCTCTATCAAATCTTTTTTACTGGCACAGCTTTGAGCCGATACAAACCACCGAGAAAACCCCAGCTTTCTTCCAAATTGTGGATGTAGACTTTGTTTGAGATATTTTTCTAATTTGTAGGCCAACAAACCCAAACCAACAGAAATTTTGGGGCTCAGGTGTTGCGGGGCTGTTGCCAAACCAATCAAAATTTCTGGGCCCGCTTGAATGGCCTCAAAACCTTCTCCCAAAATATTTTCTAGTGCAGCTTTGTAAAGGGCGTAATGGGGAAAAATTGGTTTTGCAGAAAAAAAGTTTTGCCAATGCACATTGCTTTTAACATCTTTCAGAGCTTGGGCATAGTAATTGAGGCCCCATTGGGCGCCCTCATGCCCAGGTCTAGCTGAAAATAAACAAGCTGTTGCGGCCCCAGCGCTTACCGCAATGATTTTTTTAGGTTTCTGCGGTATTAGTTCATTCAACTGATTCCAAAAACCTGCTTGCCACCAGCAACGATTTCCCCCGCCCGCCAATACTACTTGATCAAATTGGGTGGGCACGAGGTTATTTCCCAATGCAGAAAGTGCTAAAAATTTTTCCTAACAAGTCATCTGGTAGAAATTGACCTGTTATGGATGAGAGTGCGTCTTGGGCCAAACGCATTTCCTCAGCCGCCAGCTCAATCGAGGAGGACTCTTCTTTTAAAAGACGCAGTGCATTTTCAATAAAGGCTTCCGCTGACAATAACGCTTCAATATGTCTTTTTCTTGCAAAAATGCCCCCCTCGGATTCTGGTTGCCAACCAGCCACCTGAAGTAATTCTTTTTTTAAAGCATCTAGGCCAAGACCCGTTTTAGCTGAAACATAAAATTGTTTGGCATCATTTTGGTAATGCGCTTGAGCACAATCAATTTTGTTCCAAACCATTCGAATGGGTACTCGATGAGCGGAGCGAACTTCAATTTGAGCGATCAACTCTTTATCTGCAACCGAGATGGCGTTACCTTTACTTGCATCCAACAAATGCAAAATCAAATCCGCTTGCTCAATGGAGCCCCAGGTGCGTTCTATTCCTATTTGCTCAACTCTATCTGAGGAGTCTCTAAGTCCTGCGGTATCTACGATATGCAAAGGAATGCCATCAATCTGAATGGTTTCTTTGAGTCGATCTCTGGTTGTACCGGCCACATCAGTAACAATCGCCACCTCATCGCCTGCAAGCGCATTCATTAGGGAGCTTTTACCCACATTGGGTTGGCCCACCAAAACCACTGTTAAGCCATCGCGAATAATTGAACCCTGTTGGGTTGCTCTTTTGACTTCTTGAATATTCAACAGTATTTTTTCTAAACGATTAAATACATCATGCTGTTCAATGAAATCAATTTCTTCTTCTGGGAAATCAAGCGTGGCCTCAGTGAGGGCCCTTAATTCAGTCAAAGAATTTAGGAACACATCAATTTTTTTTGAGAACTCGCCTTTCAGAGATTTTACAGCGCCTTTGGCGGCCAATGCGCTGCTTGCATCAATTAGATCTGCCACGGCTTCAGCTTGAGCCAAATCCATTTTTCCATTTAAGAAAGCGCGCTCAGTAAATTCACCGGGCTTTGCCAAACGCAGACCCCAAGGTTTACCAAGCGTCAAGCAATGGTCCATCAAAAGATTCAGCGCCGCAACACTTCCGTGACACTGCAGCTCTAAAACATCTTCACCGGTATATGAGTGCGGATTGGGAAAATAAACTGCGAGCCCCTCGTCTATTAAATCGCCCCTTACATCTTTGAATGAAAGAAGTGTGGCGTGTCGAGGTGATAGGTCTTGAGAACAAAGGGCCCTGCTGATTTGCAAGACCCCTTTACCTGATAAACGAAGAATGCCTACACTTGCACGCCCATTCGCTGTTGCCAAGGCAATGATTGGCTCACGATCAGGAAACATCATTAAGCCGCTTTTTTAGCACCGCCAAATAGCTTGTTAATTTGCCACTGTTGCGCAATTGAAAGAATGTTGTTCACAACCCAATACAAAACCAAGCCTGACGGGAAGAAAAAGAACATCACCGAAAAAGCAATTGGCATGAACATCATCAATTTGGCTTGTAGCGGATCTGGAGGCGTTGGATTCAGTTTGGTTTGAATGAACATTGACACCGCCATAATCACCGGCAAAATAAAGTATGGGTCTGGTTTCGCCAAGTCCTGAATCCAGCCCAACCATGGTGCAGCTCTCATTTCAACCGATGCCAACAAAACCCAATACAAGGCAATAAATACAGGGATTTGGATCAATACAGGAAAGCAGCCGCCCAAAGGATTAATTTTTTCTTTGCGATACATTTCCATCATGGCTTGGTTTAGCTTCTGTGGTTCACCTTTGTAACGCTCTTTTAACTCCATAAGGCGTGGCTGCACAACCTTCATGCGTGCCATTGACTTGTAACTTGCTGCTGACAATGGGAAAAAGGCCAACTTAATTAAAATGGTCAAGAAAATAATCGACCAGCCCCAGTTGTTAACAAGGCCGTGAATTTTTTCTAACAACCAGAAAATTGGTTTAGCCAAAATGGTCAACCATCCATAGTCTTTAACTAGTTCTAGGCCGGGCGCAATTTTTTCTAGAACTTTTTCTTCTTGTGGGCCCACAAACAATTTTAAGGTTTCTGATTTTTCTTGGCCCGCAGCAATTACGTCTAATTTCGTTTGAACACCAATTCGATATTGATTATTTTCTAATTTACCAACGTAGAGATCTCTCTGGAAGTTGGTCGATGGAATCCAAGCAGAAGCAAAATAATGCTGAACCATCGCAACCCATGTTGGACTTCCCTGCGCTTGAGCGCCGGGAAGCTTTGCTTTGTTTTTTTCAATTTCAACAAAATCTACTTTTTGGAATTTTTCTGCATCTGTATAAAGTGCTGGGCCGGTAAATGTGCTGTAGAACATGCTTTCTTCAAGCTTGCCATTGTCACGAACGATTTCTGCATAGAGGGTGACATCAGACGCCGAGGCGCTCATATTTTTCACGGTGTGTTTTACATCCACAACATAAGAT
>JALRCP010000064.1 GCA_023257325.1 Polynucleobacter sp.
TGATTCCTTGTAGGTGATCATCAACAACCACTGCTAATTGATAAGTAAAAATTCTGTCGGCGCGACGCAATACAAAATCCCCTACAGTTGATTCAATCTCAGCATCGTGAACATATAAACGCCAGGCGCAAGGTTCTATGATGTCTGTGCGCTTGCGACATGTTCCTGGGTAAATCAATTCACCATGACGATCTTTTTTTCGACCTGATGCTAGATGCGCATCTTCGATTTGTTTTCGTGTGCAACGACATCCATAAGCTTTTTTAGAATCAGTCAGCTTCGTTAGGGCATCGTTATAACAATTAGTTCGTTTGGATTGATATTCAATCTCCTCATCCCAGCTTAAACCGCAGGCTGACAATTGTTGAATGATTGTCTGGTCGGCACCTGGCACGCATCTTGGCAAATCAAGGTCTTCGATCCGTAAAAGCCACTTTCCGTCATGGGCTTTCGCGTGGAGCCAACTACCTAAAGCGGTTGCGAGCGACCCGGCGTGGAGAGCGCCTGTGGGTGAGGGTGCGAAGCGACCGCGGTATTGGGTTTTGAACATAGCTAAAATCATCTCATGTCTTTAAATACCCGTTTTGTCCATTTGCGCCTCCACTCGGAATATTCCATTGTGGATGGGGCTGTGCGCATTGATGATGCCATTGCTGCAGCTGTTAAGGACCAAATGGGGGCTTTGGCACTGACCGATTTAAGTAATGTGTTCGGTTTGGTTAAATTCTATCAAGCGACGCGCAAAGAGGGTATTAAGCCTATTGTGGGCAGTGATGTTTGGGTTACCAATCATGAAGATCGAGAGAAGCCCTATCGCTTGCAACTGTTGGTAAAGAATCACTCAGGATATTTAAACCTTTGTGAATTATTGACCAAAGCCTCTTTATCCAATCAATACAAAGGTCGTGCAGAAATCGATGCCACTTGGTTGAAGCAACATGCTGAGGGTTTGATTGCTCTATCTGGAGCTCGCTTTGGTGATGTGGGGGTCGCTCTGTTGGCTAACCAAGTAGAAGAAGCCACCCAAAGAGCTCAAGTTTGGGCCAATTATTTCCCCGGTTCTTATTACATTGAGATTCAGCGCGCGGGTCATCCTCAAGATGAAGCTCATTTGCATGGGGCTGTTCATTTGGCCAATCAATTGAACTTGCCGGTGGTGGCCACCCATTCGATTCAATTCATGAGAGCCGCTGACTTCACGGCTCACGAGGCGCGGGTGTGTATTGCGGAGGGTGAGATTCTTGCGAACCCCAAGCGCGTTAAAAAATTTACGCCTGAGCAATATTTCAAAACACAGGAGGAGATGGAGAAACTCTTCTCAGATCTGCCAGCGGCCATTACCAACAGTGTTGAGATTGCCAAGCGGTGTAATTTGTCTTTGACGTTAGGTAAGCCACAGTTACCTGATTTTCCGGTGCCAGCGGGCATGACTTTGGATGATTATTTGATGGAAAAAGCCATGGAAGGCTTGTCCAAGCATTTAATCCACTTGTACCCCGATGAAGCAGAGAGAGAACGTCAGCGACCCAATTATGAAGTTCGTTTGAAGTTTGAGGCGCGTACGATTTCTCAAAT
>JALRCP010000128.1 GCA_023257325.1 Polynucleobacter sp.
GCATCAGGCACAAAGTAGGTATAACTACCATCTGATTTTTTCATGACACGATCCTTGTCATCTCCATCATCAGTGGTTCGCAACCAAAGAGCACCCTCTGACTCATAAGTTTTACCAATCGCCTCTAAATCAGCAACGACAGCAGCAACCCCACCATCGGTATACAAAGAAGACTCTAGGTAATAGCAATCAAACTTCACCCCGAAAGCTTGCAAATCAATGTCTTGCTCACGTCGCAAATAAGCTACCGCAAAATTTTTGATGGCATCAAAATCATTGATGTCGCCTTTACCTTGAACAGGCAAGCCATCAGCGGCAGCAACTGTGGACTTGGCCAAATACTCTCTGGCAATGTCTGCAATATATTCACCGTTATAGGCCTGCTCTGGCCAACCCTGATCACCAGGACTCAAACCCTTGGCTCTGGCTTGTACTGAGATTGCCAAGTTCTGAATTTGCACGCCGGCATCGTTGTAATAAAACTCTTTATGAACAAACCAACCTTGCGTTTTTAGAATATTAGAGAGTGCATCACCTAAAGCCGCTTGTCGACCGTGACCAACATGTAATGGCCCTGTTGGATTGGCAGACACAAACTCAATCAATACTTTTTTTCCAATTTCAGGCTGCTGGCCAAAACAAGATTTTTCAGCAAAAATTTGATCAATGACTTTTGCTTTAGCTGCTTGTGTTAAACGCAAATTAATAAAACCTGGACCAGCAATTTCTACACTGGCCAGTAATTCCACAAATCCTGACTGATTTTTTAGCTCATCGACAAAGGCTTGGGCCAATTCTCTGGGATTTGTTTTCCATCCTTTTGCTAACTGCATCGCAATGTTAGTAGCGACATCACCATGCTCAGCCACTTTAGGTCGTTCTAAATGAGGAATTGCCAGTGTATTGGGGTCAATGCCGCGATTTTTAGCTATATTAGCCAAAGCTTGCTGCATAAGATCAATGAGTTGTTGTTTGATAACAGGTAGCATAGAGAATTAGTTTATCAGTTAACTTTTGGTGTTAATCTTTGTGAATGTTATATAAATTTCAATGTAAAAAATCTGCTGATGTCTTGATGCTTGAAGATTTAACGCAAGTCATCTTTGAAATCATTAACAAACCTTTAGAGCCTCGAGGCATTTTTTTAGTTGAACAATTGCCGGTCGCCATCAACGCTTTAGAAAAAGCTATTGAGGCTGACCTTGAGTCGAAAAAACAAAGCTCCAATTCCGATTTGGATGTCTCAAAAGATGAAAAGCCTGTCCCAATCAAACAATATCGATTGGGACAAAGAGCGTTCCCATTCTTAAAACTACTTAAAGAAGCACAAATCAACGAAGAACCCATCACTTGGGGCGTTTAACAAAATCGGCTTGTTGATCATCACCCACTCTTCCCACATCAAAATACTGGGCGTTCGGATTGGCAATATAAAAACCGCTAACACTAGATGCAGGAGTCATTGCCATTGATTCAGTCAAGGCCATGTCAATTTCATCGGCAACCAAAACCTTAAACATATCTTTCTTAACCAGATGGTCTGGACAGGCAGGGTAGCCTGGCGCTGGTCTAATACCCACATACTTTTCTTGAATCAGGTCTTCATTGCTGAGCATCTCATTTGAAACGTAGCCCCATAACTCAGTTCTGACTCTTTGGTGCATTTTTTCAGCAAAGGCTTCTGCCAAACGATCTGCCAAAGCCTTCAACATAATTGAACTATAGTCATCGTGTTGCTGTTCAAACTCTCTGAGTTTTTTCTCAATCGCATGCCCTGCAGTGACAGCAAACATACCCACGTAATCATTGATTCCCGACTCTTTGGGGGCGACATAATCAGCCAAACATCGATTGGGTTTTTTAACGCCATCCACAACAGGGCGATCGCTTTGCTGTCTGAAATTTTTCCAAGTTAATAAAACTTTTTGACGAGTCTCATCGGCATAGATTTCAATGTCATCGCCCACGCTATTGGCTGGATATAAACCAACTACAGCATGCGCCTGCAACCAGCGCCCCTGAATAATTTTTTGTAACATCTTTTGAGCGTCATTGAATACTTTTTGCGCCGACTCACCCACAATCTCATCGCTTAAAATTTGTGGGTATTTTCCAGCCAAATCCCATGTCTGAAAGAATGGAGTCCAGTCAATGCATTCAGCAATTTCTGCTAAGTCATAGTTTTTGAAAACTCTACGCCCAATAAACTTTGGTTTAACAATGCTTTCTTGATTCCAAGTAAGCAATTCTCTGTTGGCTCTGGCTTCCTCAATTGAAATAAGAGGTGTTTGTTTTTTATTGGCATGCTGCTCACGAACACGCTCGTATTCAACTCCCAAATCAGCGATATATTTTTCTGAACCCTCTTCAGATAGAAGGCTAGAAGCCACTGAAACAGCTCGAGATGCGTCTGGCACATAGACCACCGGTCCTTCATAGTGAGGTGCAATCTTGACAGCGGTATGCACTCTCGAAGTAGTTGCACCACCAATCATTAATGGCATTTTTTTAGATTTGAAGTAATCGTCGCGCTGCATTTCTTGAGCAACGTAGGCCATTTCCTCCAATGAAGGGGTGATCAAGCCAGAAAGTCCAATCATGTCGGCTTTTTCTTCTTTGGCCTTATTTAATATTTCATTGCAAGGCACCATGACACCCATATTGACGACATCAAAGTTGTTGCACTGTAGAACCACAGTGACGATATTTTTTCCGATATCGTGAACATCACCTTTAACGGTAGCCATGATGATTTTCCCGCGGGAGCGAACATCACCACCACTTTCTAAGATTTGACGTTTTTCTTCCTCAATGTACGGTATTAAATGAGCAACGGCTTGCTTCATCACACGCGCGCTCTTAACAACTTGAGGTAAGAACATCTTGCCTGCACCAAATAAATCGCCAACGACATTCATGCCATCCATCAAAGGCCCCTCAATGACCTCAATGGGTCGGCCACCAGCTGAAGCAATTTCGGCGCGCATTTCTTCGGTGTCTTCAACAATATGTGAAGTAATGCCGTGAACCAAAGCATGGGTCAAACGTTCTCTAACGCTGCCTTCGCGCCATGCCAATGTTTCCTCTGCCTTGGCGCCACCCCCCTTGTAATCATCAGCAATTTCTAACAAGCGCTCAGTGGGCGTTTTTCCATCTTTCTCTTTAAAGCGATTTAAAACGACATCTTCGACACGTTCTTTTAATTTTTCATCTAAGTCTGCATACACACCCAACTGGCCGGCATTAACAATGCCCATATCCAAACCTGCGCGAATCGCGTGATACAGAAATACGGTATGGATGGCTTCACGGACAACATCATTGCCCCTGAATGAGAAACTCACATTAGATACACCACCACTTACCTTCGCGCCAGGCAAATTAGCTTTAATCCATGCGGTTGCTTGAATAAAGTCATTGGCGTAGTTGTCATGCTCTTCAATGCCCGTGGCAATCGCAAAAATATTTGGATCAAAAATAATGTCTTCGGGTGGAAAATCTAATTCATTGACTAAAATTTTGTAACTACGATCACAGATTTCAATCTTTCTTTGATAGGTATCAGCCTGACCTTTTTCATCAAACGCCATGACAACCGTGGCAGCGCCATAACGGCGAATCAGCTTCGCTTGATGCCTAAATAAATCCTCACCCTCTTTCATTGAGATTGAGTTAACAATTGCCTTACCTTGAACACATTGCAAACCAGCTTCAATCACAGACCACTTAGATGAGTCAATCATCACTGGCACTCGAGAGATATCTGGTTCTGAAGCAATTAGGTTTAAGAAACGAACCATCGCAGCTTTTGAATCCAACATGGCCTCATCCATGTTGATGTCAATAATTTGTGCGCCGTTTTCAACTTGCTGTCTTGCAACAGAGAGTGCTTCATCATATTGACCATTCAAGATCATGCGTGCAAATGCTTTTGATCCTGTCACATTGGTTCTTTCACCAACGTTCACAAAACCCACGTGCGGACTAATATTGCAAGGCTCTAATCCTGACAACTTCATTGAAGGAATATGCTTAATATTAGTCATTACACCGACTCCTTATAAGCATCCCAGTGACGACTTGAACGCTTTGCCACTGCATCTGCAATGGCCTTGATGTGTGCTGGCGTAGTGCCACAACACCCACCCACTAAGTTAACCAAACCATCTTTTGAAAACTCATCCAATAAGCGTGATGTCATTTCTGGTGTTTCATCAAAGCCCGTATCGCTCATGGGATTTGGTAAACCTGCATTGGGATAACAAGACACAGCCACATCACAAATTTTTGCCAACTCTGCAATATAAGGTCGCATCAAGGCGGCGCCCAATGCGCAGTTCAAACCAAAAGTCAGCGGCTTGGCATGACGCAAACTATTCCAAAATGCTTCTACCGTTTGACCTGACAAAATTCGACCCGATGCATCGGTCACAGTTCCAGAAATCATGATGGGTAATCGAACTTGAGCCTCTTCAAAAAATTCATCGATCGCAAATAAAGCTGCTTTGGCATTGAGAGTGTCAAAGATGGTCTCTACCAGTAAAACATCTGCACCACCTTCATATAGAGCTTCAACCTGCTCTTTATAGGCCTGTCTTAATTGCTCAAATGTGACATTTCTTGCTCCTGGATCATTCACATCGGGAGAAATGCTGGCGGTCTTTGGCGTTGGTCCAACAGCACCCGCCACAAAACGCGGTTTCTCTGGAGTTGAAAACTCCTCACAAGCCTGTTTTGCCAATTTGGCTGCAGCCAAATTCATTTCACGAGCCAACTCAGGCATTTTGTAATCGTCTTGAGCAATTGTGGTGGCGCCAAAGGTATTGGTTTCAATTAAATCAGCACCGGCCGCTAAGTATTGACGATGAATATCTAAAATGATTTCTGGTTGAGTTAAATTCAAAAGTTCGTTGTTACCCTTCAAATCAATGGGATGCTGATCAAAGCGATGTGATTGAGGTTGTCCGCGGTACTGTTCCTCAGTCAATTTGCGCTGCTGAATCATCGTGCCCATAGCACCATCCAAGACCAAAATTCGATCTTTTAGTAATTGAGGCAGATTTGCGCCACGGGTATAAAGCATAGGTAAAAACTCTTGATTTGGTCGCAAAAGATTGCGACAAATTGATTAAACCTATATTTTATCGGTATTACACATATTTATCTGATTACATTGTCTTTTTTATTGGGAGGTTGGTATGTTTGGAGCAATGCCTGATTTCAATCAAAGTCTTGAAATGTTCAAAACCATGTGGGGCAATTCCCCGACTCCTGGCGATATGTCTGGCTTTGGCGCTGGAATTGGCGGAGGAGCAGCCATGCCAACCCTAGACATTGAAGAGCTAGATAAGCGCATACAAGACCTCAAAAGCGTTGAAAATTGGCTTCAACTCAATATGAATGTGCTTAGAAGCACCATTCAAGGCTTAGAAGTCCAAAGAGCGACCTTGGCAGCACTCAAAAGCTTCAGTGAAGCCATGACCCCGGAGGCCATGGCCGAAGCCAGTAAAGCTGCTCAAAAAGCAGCCAGTCAAGCAACCCAGGCAGCCACTGACATGGCCAAAGAAATGGCCACAGGTAACTTTGCTAGCAAGAAAACCTCAAAACCCCGTCAGAGCAAGCCTCGCGCTGCAAGCACCCGTCGCGCCAAAGGTAGTTAAGGTGGGCAATGGCCTCGCCCATAGCAAAGGTCAATTGATGTAAATCGAGGTCCCTCTTAAAAAGTATCGGCACCAGATCCCTTGCGCTATGGGGTGCCTGACTACAGGCCTCAATGACTTCATTCAAACGTTCTTGAT
>JALRCP010000150.1 GCA_023257325.1 Polynucleobacter sp.
ATATCGCCTAAAACGCCAAGAACAGCAACTTAAAAACAATGAAATTTTAGGCAAAATAAATGGCGCAGTCGGTAATTTCAATGCGCATTTATCCGCTTATCCAGATGTAGATTGGGAAAGCTTTGCTAAAAAGTTCGTAGAAAGCTTGGGCTTAACTTACAACCCAATGACGATTCAAATTGAGCCTCATGATTATATGGCTGAGCTTTACGATGCGCTTGCTCGCATCAACACGATTTTGATTGATATCAACCGCGACATTTGGGGTTATATCTCTGTAGGTTATTTCAAGCAAAAAACCAAAGCGGGTGAAATTGGTTCGTCCACGATGCCACACAAAGTCAATCCAATTGACTTTGAGAACTCGGAAGGTAACCTAGGTATTGCGAACGCTCTGTTAAAACATCTGTCAGAAAAACTACCAGTTTCTCGTTGGCAAAGAGATCTCACAGATTCCACCGTCTTGCGCAATCTAGGTACAGCTTTAGGACACAGTCTTTTAGCCTACGACAGTGCCTTAAAAGGTTTAGGCAAACTAGAAACCAACCCAGATCGTTTGGCTGAAGATCTAAACAATTGTTGGGAAGTATTGGCTGAGCCAGTACAAACAGTGATGCGTCGTTTTGGTGTGCCAAATCCTTATGAGCAGTTAAAAGAATTGACTCGAGGTAAAGGCATTACCCCTGAAAGACTCAAGGAGTTTATTCAAGGCTTGGCCATTCCTGATCAAGCCAAACAATCATTGCTGGAGATGACTCCTGCTAGCTACATTGGTAAAGCAGTTGAGTTGGCTCAGCGTCTTAAAAAGTAATGACATCCTTGGGTAATGCCTCAATGAGTTTTTCAACTCGTTTGCTCTTGGGGCTTTATCAGGTCTTTTGGTATTTGGCCTTACCCATCGCATTGCTGCGGCTTTTATGGAAAAGTCGTTTGCAGAAAGAATATCGAGCACACATCAATGAACGTCTTGGCTTCTCATGGCCTGTGAATGATCGTCAACCCAGAATATGGGTCCATGCAGTATCGGTCGGGGAAACGCGTGCCGCGGCTCCTTTAATAGAGTCTTTGATTGCCCGGGGCGAGCAAATTCTTTTGACTCATATGACACCTACAGGACGTGCGACTGGCCAACAAATATTTTCTGAATTGATTCAAAAAGGTCAATTGGTTCAAGCTTACTTACCTTATGACATTGCTTGGGCAGTCAGTTCTTTTTATCGTCATTTTTCAATCAAGCTGGGCTTGATTATGGAAACAGAAGTTTGGCCAACATTGGTAATGGCTGCTCAAAAAAAATCCTTGCCCATCATTTTGGTGAACGCAAGATTATCTGAGAGGAGTGCTCGCCGTATCAGCCGCTTTAAACAATTTGCGAATGCTGTGTATGGTGCTTTTCATCAAATTCTTGCTCAAACCAATTTGGATGCCAAGCGATATTTATCTTTAGGTTTGAGAAATGTTCAAATCACCGGCAATTTGAAATTTGATGTTCAAGCGAATCAGACTCAAATTGAACATGCGTTGCAAATTAAAAAACGATTGCCATCTAATCTTCAAATCATTTGTGCAGCAAGCACTCGAGAGGGTGAAGAAGAAATCATCATTCAGGCCTGGAAACAATGGGCTGAGCGCTTGGAAAATAGAGTCAATGCGCGTTTATTGATCGTGCCAAGACATCCGCAACGATTTGAAACGGTCAATCAATTATTGGAATCAAATTTTGATCAAACCGGCCGTCGTTCAATGTCTACCAATGAGCAAAGTTTTGCAGATTTAATTGTGGGCAATTCAATTATTCTTGGTGACACAATGGGTGAGATGAGTTTGTATTACGCCTTGTCCGATATTGTCATCATGGGTGGCAGTTTGCAGCCATTAGGTGGACAAAACTTTATTGAGGCGTGTGCACTGGGGCGTCCAATTATTTTGGGGGAGCATACGTTTAATTTTCAACAAGCCAGTAGAGATGTGATTGATGCCAATGCGGCTATTCGTGTCTTTGACGTTGAGGACTTGGTTAAGGCGATTGACTTGCTTTTGTCAAATCAAACCATCAAAGAAAATATGGGTGCGCATGCTTTAGATTTTGCCAATCAGCACACCGGAGCGACTGAAAAAATATTGCAAGTGGTTCAGACGATTCAAAAATCCCAGAAGTCCTAACTAAGCCCATTCGGTCAATAAACCCATTTTTCTAATAGGGTTAAACCTGCTTTGATGCATTTCTATAGAATCGCTAAAACCTTTGGGGAGTAGCTAGCTCACATTCGTGAGTCTCGTGTGTCGTCAATACGGCTTTTAAGGCCCGGTGCATGAGGGGATGATGTCCTTGGCAAGACCAATCATAAAAAAGAGAAAGAGCTCCCATGGAATTCATGACCATTGATGCTGTTTGGGCCGTTTTGGCCATTATTTTGATTGATTTGGTGTTGGCTGGTGATAACGCTTTGGTGATTGGTATGGCGGCTAATCGTTTGCCACCGCATTTACGTAAAAAAGCAATTTTCTGGGGCACCTTCGGAGCCATTGCGATTCGATTCATTTCAGTCGCCATCATCACTTACTTAATGATGATTCCCGGGTTGCGCCTGGTTGGCGGTATCGCCTTGGTTTGGATTGGCTGGAAATTAGCTTTCCAAGAAAATCATGAGGAAGTGAAAGCAGCTGATACATTTTGGTCTGCGATTAGCACCATTGTGATTGCAGACGCTGTGATGGGGGTGGATAACGCCTTGGGGATTGCGGCTGCTGCCAATGGTAACTGGTGGTTCATCATCATGGGCTTGCTCATTAGTATCCCAGTAGTGATTTTTGGTTCAAGCATGGTTTCAAAAATCCTTGATCGCTGGCCCAATGCAGTTTTCGTAGGTGGATTTGTTTTATTTGCTGTATCTGTTCAGATGATTCTGAAAGAGCCTTTATTTGAATCTACATTGGTGAATGTTGATACCTGGGTTCTCAAGACATCTCCATGGATTTTTGCCATTGTTGTGACTTGGATTCAATTCAAGATGTCTAAGAAAGCCAATAAACAATTGGAGCAAGTAACGATTTAACCGAGGGCTTCAATCGACAGGATTGAGTGCATCCGAGGAGACAAAACTAAAAAGAAAAAAGCGGGCTGATTACAACAATCAGCCCGCTTTTTATTGAATTAAATGTATTCAATCAAACTTGCGCACCAAAGTTTGGATCATCTGACTTTGCTTTACTTTGAGGTGCCTGAGCTTCAGCGCTGATTAAATCTTCGCGTTTAATGCCGAACCACATCGCCAAAGCAGCTGCCACAAAAACAGAAGAATAAATACCAAACAAAATACCAATTGTTAGGGCAAGGGCAAAGTAGTAAAGCGTTGGGCCACCAAATAGAAGCATGGCTAGAACCATCATTTGAGTGCTGCCATGGGTAATGATGGTTCGACTGGTGGTGCTGGTGATGGCGTTATCAATGACAGCAGACACTTCCATCTTGCGATATTTACGGAAGTTTTCTCGAATACGGTCAAAAATAACCACCGATTCGTTCACTGAGTAGCCCAGAACAGCCAAGACGGCCGCTAAAACAGATAAAGAGAATTCCCACTGAAATAAGGCGAAGAAGCCAAGAATAATCACGACGTCATGCAGGTTAGCGAGGATACCGGCTACGGCAAATTTCCATTCAAAACGAATTGAAAGATAAATCACGATGCCAAGAATCACAAATAGTAAAGCCAACAAACCATCCGTAGCCAATTCTTTACCCACCTGAGGACCTACAAATTCCACTCGTTTAAGGGTCACGTCTGCGTGAGAGGCTTTCAATGTTTCTAAGACTTGATTACTTTGTTGAGATGACGAGACGGCTTTGCCATCAGTGCCTCTTTGCAAAGGCAAACGAATTAGAACATCTTTTGAGCTACCAAAGTTTTGTACCTGAACATCTTGGTAACCTAATTTGGTTAAATCTGCCCGAATTGAATTCAATGGTGCTGCTTGTTGGTAGCTGATTTCCATAACCGTGCCACCTGTGAACTCAACTGATAAATGTAAACCTTTGGTGACCAAAAAAAATACAGCAGCTATGAAGGTAATGGCAGAAATCGCATTGAGCACCAAAGCATGGCGCATAAAAGGGATGTCGCGACGAATTCTAAAAAATTCCATGATGTGTCCTTTTATTCAGTTGGGCGCCAAACTTGGCCAATGGACAACTTATCCAATTTTTTCTTGCGACCGTACCAGAAGTTCACAACGCCACGTGCAAAAAATACCGCTGAGAACATGGAAGTTAGGATACCTAAACTATGAACTACGGCGAAACCTCTGACCGGACCGGAGCCAAAAGCCAACAGCGCAATACCCGCTATCAAGGTTGTGATGTTTGAGTCAAGAATCGTACCCCAAGCTTTTTCAAAGCCAGTGGTGATGGCTGCCTGAGGCGTCGCGCCTGCACGCAATTCTTCACGAATACGTTCATTGATCAAAACGTTTGAGTCAATCGCCATACCTAAAGCAAGGGCCATCGCTGCAATACCTGGAAGCGTTAAGGTGGCTTGAAGCATGGAAAGAATGGCCACTAATAAGAATAAATTTACAGCCAAAGCAATCACTGAGAATGCGCCAAATAGCAGGTAATAGGCGATCATAAAGATAGCAATGGCGCAGAAACCATAAATCACAGAGTTAAAGCCTTTGGCAATGTTATCTGCGCCCAAGCTTGGTCCAATGGTTCTTTCTTCAATGATCTCCATTGGGGCTGCCAAAGAACCTGCGCGCAATAAAAGTGCCAAGTCGTTGGCGCTGTCAGTACTCGGTTGACCCGTAATTTGAAACTTGGCACCAAATTCACTTTGAATTGTGGCAACTGTTAAAACTTCACCGCGACCTTTTTCAAAAAGAATCATGCCCATCGGTTTGCCAATGTTTTCACGAGTGATTTCTTGCATCACTCGACCACCTGCTGAATCTAAGGTGATGTTCACAGCAGGGCGCTGATTTGAATCAAAGCCTGCAGATGCGCTGGTGATGCGATCCCCACTAAAAATCACTGACTTTTTGAAAACTACTTGACGACCATCCCCCATTTTGAAAACGTCAGCACCTGGAGGAGGAAGTTCCCCAGATAGAAGATAGGTTTTTACTGGGTCAGCCAAACGTGATTCTAGAGTTGCCGTGCGACCAATGATGTCTTTGGCTCTGGCGGTATCTTGAACGCCAGGCAATTGAACAATGATTCTGTCTAGACCTTGTTGTTGAATGACCGGCTCAGCAACTCCTAATTCATTCACACGATTATGAAGTGTGGTGATATTTTGCTTCACAGCATTTTCTTGAACTGCTTTCAGTGCTGAATCTTTGAACTGGCCGACCAACTTAAATCCATCGGCAGATTTCTCAACATTGAAATCAAGATCTTGTAAAACTTTATTGAGTAACAATCGGGCACTGGCTGCCTCATCTTGTTTGGCAAACTTCACAATGATCGAATCACCTTGTCGCTCAATGCCTGAATGACGCATTGCTTTTTCGCGAAGTTGGGTGCGAACATCTGTGCTCAAGCTCTCAAGTTTCTTTTGAAGAGCGCCGCGCATATCAACTTGCAAAAGAAAGTGAACACCACCCCTTAAATCAAGACCAAGATACATTGGCATGGCACCCATGGAACTGAGCCATGAGGGTGTATTTGAGATCAAATTAAGAGCGATGACATAACTTTGATCATTCGCGTCTGGATTGAGGGCCTTTTGTAAAACGTCTTTAGCCTTCAATTGATTGTCTGTATTGTCCAGACGAATCTTGATGGTGCCGTTTGCCCCGATTTTTTCAAATTGAATACCTTTTGGTTCAATCTGAGCACTACTTAAAATTTTTGTAACTCGTTCTTGGGTGGCTCCATCGATTTTGACAGTGACCTTACCCGCTGAGACTTGTACAGCTGGTGCTTCGCCAAAAAAATTTGGAAGCGTGTAGATGGCTCCAATTAGAAGGGCAATGACGATAACAATGTATTTCCACAGCGGGTAACGATTCATGCGAACTCTTTCTTAGATTTCTTTGAGAGTGCCTTTGGGCAATACAGCAGTCACTGCATTTTTTTGCATTTTTACTTCTGTACCAGGAAGAAGTTCTACAGTCACATATGGATCTTTAAGGCTTGTCACGCGACCCATCAAACCGCCGACTGTAACTACTTCATCTCCAACAGCAAGAGCTTCGAGCATGTTTCTAACTTCTTTTTGACGCTTCATTTGTGGGCGAATCATTACAAAGTAAAGAACCACAAACATCAAAATGAGCGGTAAAAAGCCCATCAAACCACCAGATTCAGCGCCAGCAGCTTGCGCATAAGCATTACTAATCAACATCTTATTTCCTCCAAGTAGAAAGTCAGATTTTACCCTGTAGTCTCTGACACGCCTACAGCGCGGTTTTTATGAAATTCCCTCACAAATTCAGGGAATTGATCATCATCCAAGGCTTGTCTGACTTCAGCCATTAAATTGAGGTAGTAATGAATGTTGTGGATGGTATTGAGCTGAGCCCCAAGAATTTCATTGGCCTTTTGCAAATGGTGCAAGTAGGATCTCGAAAAGTTTCTGCAGGTATAACAACTACAGGTTGAATCTAAAGGGCGCACATCGTCTTTGAAGGTGGCGTTGCGAAGTTTTAAGTCACCAAACCGAGTAAATAACCAGCCATTGCGGGCGTTTCTGGTGGGCATCACGCAGTCAAACATATCGATACCTTGACTGACCCCCAAAACTAAATCCTCCGGAGTTCCTACTCCCATTAAATAATGAGGTTTGTGTTCAGGTAGTTTGGGGCCAATGTGGCTCAGAATTCTTTCAAACTCAGGCTTAGGCTCGCCAACAGATAAGCCACCAATCGCGATTCCTTCAAAATCCTGCTCGGCAACCCCTGCCAAAGAAACATCCCTTAAATGCTCAAACATACCTCCTTGAACAATGCCAAATAGTGCATTACCAGTCTCTAATTCTTTGAATCTCTGAATGGAGCGTTCTCCCCAGCGTAAAGAGAGTTCTAGAGAATTTTTCGCAGTTTTTTCATCGGTGGGAATGCCATTGGTCTCATAAGGAGTGCACTCATCAAATTGCATTGCGATGTCACTATTGAGAACCGCTTGAATATCCATGGAAATTTCTGGGGACATAAATAGCTTGTCACCATTCACAGGAGATGCAAAAGCAACGCCTTCTTCGGTGATTTTTCGCAAAGCCCCCAAGCTAAATACCTGGAACCCTCCGGAATCGGTCAGGATCGGTTTTTTCCAACCCATGAAATCATGAAGACCTTGATGTTTTTGAATGACATCTAAACCTGGACGCAACCAAAGATGAAAGGTATTTCCCAGCACGATTTGTGCATTGGCTTCATCTAAGTCTCTAGGCGTCATTCCTTTGACAGTGCCGTAGGTACCTACCGGCATAAAGATGGGCGTTTGAACCTTGCCATGAGTAAGCGTTAGTTCGCCGCGACGTGCATGGGTGCGGGAGTCTTTTTTGAGAAGTTTGAAATTAAATGATTTCATGGGCGACTAAGAAACATGGCATCGCCGTAACTGAAAAAGCGATATTTTTGTGTAATGGCATGATCATAAGCTTTTTTGATAGGTTCAACCCCAGCAAAGGCACTGACCAACATGAGTAGAGTAGAGCACGGCAAATGGAAATTGGTGATCAAGCAATTCACCACCTTAAATTCATAGCCAGGGGTAATGAACAGGGAAGTTTCACCCTCTTGAATCTGAAAAGCAGCAGAGGATTCGAGTGCCCTCAAGCTGGTGGTCCCGACAGCAATGACACGACCACCCAATGCCTGAGTCTTTTGAATCAACTTTTGAGTTTCAGTCGGAATGGAAAACCACTCGCTGTGCATCTTGTGTTCAGCCAAATTTTCTGTCCGAACAGGAGTAAAAGTACCTGCGCCAACATGCAGAGTAATCGTGGTGTATTGAATACCCTTGGCACTGATTGCTTGAAGAGTCTTTTCATCAAAATGAAGGCCTGCTGTGGGTGCGGCGACAGCGCCAGGGTTCTTCGCCACAACTGTTTGATAACGCTCTAAATCTTCGCTACTCGCCTGATGCGTAATGTAGGGGGGTAGAGGTAATCGCCCATATTGATCAAGAATGTCTAAACAGGGACTTGAAAATTTGATGTCATAAAAAGGGCTTTCAGCATGATCTTGTCGACCCAATACTTCAATGACAAATGGATGATTCAACTTATCTTGAGCTTCACCATCTGGCTCATGAAGGATAATTTTGCTGCCAGCCTTGGGTGTTTTAGATGCTCTGATTTGTGCAATTGCCGTCAGTTCGCCAGTAATTCTCTCAATTAGAATTTCAACTGACCCTCCCGTTTCCTTTTTTCCAAATAAACGAGCGGGAATGACTTTTGTATCATTGAAAACAAGTAAATCGTTCGGCTGCAAAAGATCAATGAAGTCAGTAAATTGACGGTCTTGAATCAATACTTCTGAGCCAGAATTCCCCAATACCAGTAATCTACTGGCTGTTCTATTGGGCAGCGGATGTTGAGCAACTAACTCAGGCGGCAGGTTGTAATTAAAGTCTGAAAGACGCATCGCGGTACCATGAGAATATTAAGATTCTATCAATGACAAAAAAAGCCAGTTCAACCTCTTTAGAAAAGCTTGGATTGCATTCCAATTTGGATTGCATCTTGCATTTACCCATTCGTTATGAGGATGAAACCAAATTATCAACGATTGCAGAAGCTGTAGGGGCTTTTGGGGGTATGACCTTTCAGGTTCAAGGGTCAGTGGTTCGTCAAGAAGTCTTGTTTAGACCCCGAAGACAATTGCTGGTGGTCATTAGAGATGAGGAGGGGGGTGAGCTATTTTTAAGATGGCTTAATTTTTACCCCAGTCAACAAAAGCAAATGGCGCTGGGGCAACATTTAAGAGTTCGCGGAGAAATCCGTGATGGATTTTATGGGCCTGAGATGGTTCACCCGACTGTGAAAGCAGTGCCACCTTCTGCGCCACTTCCGAGTACCCTCACGCCCGTTTATTCAACTGTGGCAGGGGTGGGGCAGCACATCATTCGGCAAGCCATCCACAAAGCTTTCCAGGCCCCGGATTTGCAGGCCTTGGTTCAGGAAATTTTGCCAGAGGATGTTTTGAAAGAGGTTTTTTTAAATACATCATTGCCCACATTATTGAGCGCACTCAAAACCTTGCACCAACCCTCTAAATCGGATGATCTAGACAGCATTCAAAATCGCACCCACCCAGCTTGGCGACGAGTTCAAATAGAAGAGTTACTGGCCCAACAAATATCTTTATTGCAAGTCAGAGAAAAGAGATTGGCTAGGCAGGCGGTGGCGATGCAAAGTCAACCTGTGCAATCAGGAATATTGGATCAATTTCTTAAAAAATTGCCCTTTCAATTAACCAACGCCCAAGCAAAGTCTTGGCAAGAGATTCTTGAAGATTTAAGCCGGCCTTATCCTATGAACAGGCTTTTACAAGGAGACGTTGGTAGCGGTAAAACAGTGGTTGCTGCTTTGGCTGCTTTGCACTGCATTGATCATGGCTATCAAGCAGCCATCATGGCACCCACTGAGATTTTGGCTGAGCAACACTACCGTAAGTTATCAAATTGGTTAAGTCCTCTGGGTGTGGAAATTGCATGGTTAACTGGTTCGCTGAAAGCAAAAGAAAAAAAAGAAGCCCAAGAGATGATTTCATCGGGTCGAGCACAACTCGCAATTGGCACACATGCTTTGATTCAAGAGGGTGTTGATTTTCCCAAACTGGGCTTTGCAGTGATTGATGAGCAGCATCGCTTTGGTGTAAAGCAGCGATTGCAATTGCAGCAAAAAATTGACGGTGTGGAGATGGATTGTCATCAGTTGATGATGTCGGCAACACCGATTCCAAGAACCTTGGCCATGACCTTTTATGCTGATTTAGAGGTCTCAATCATTGATGAACTGCCACCCGGTAGAAGCCCTATTGTGACCAAACTAGTTAAAAATGAACGACGCGATGAATTAATACAAGGATTGTTAGCAGAGTTGCAAAAAGGTCGACAAGTCTATTGGGTTTGTCCTTTGATCGAAGAGTCTGAGGTGTTGCAATTAAAAACAGCCGTTGAGACTCATGCCTATTTACAAAATGCTTTACCCAATGTTTCGGTGGGTTTGATCCATGGAAAATTAAAGGGCGTTGAAAAAAATAGCATCATGCAAGATTTTGCTGAAGGTAAGATTCAAATCTTGGTGGCTACCACTGTCATTGAGGTGGGGGTTGATGTACCCAACGCATCATTAATGATTATTGAGCATGCTGAAAGATTTGGATATGCCCAATTACATCAATTGAGAGGGCGCGTGGGGCGAGGTTCGGCAGAATCTATTTGTATCTTGCTGTACGGTTCAGAGTTATCTTTGGCTGCCAAAGAACGGCTGCAGACGCTTAAAGAAACCCAGGATGGTTTTATCATTGCTGAGCGGGATTTGGCTTTGCGCGGCCCTGGAGAATTGCTAGGTGCTAAACAATCAGGTGAAGCCATGCTGAGATTCATTGATTTACAAAAAGAGGCTTGGTTAATTGAAAAAACACAGCAATTGGCTAAGCAGTTGTTAACGTCTTACCCTCCAATTGCTGAGAAGCACTTGCAAAGATGGCTTGGTAATCGTGCTGAATATCTAAAAGCTTGATATCCTCTACTTATGACACTGACTGAACTTCGCTATATCGTGGCGGTTGCTAGAGAAAGGCACTTTGGACGTGCGGCAGAAGCATGTTTTGTCTCTCAGCCAACCCTATCAGTCGCCATTAAAAAACTGGAAGATGAATTAAACGTTCAAATCTTTGAGCGGTCTGGGTCTGAATTAGCTATTACATCATTAGGTCAATCTATCATTCATCAGGCGCAAAAGGTTTTAGACGAAGCTCAAGTCATTAAACATTTGGCCCAACATGGCCAAGACCCTTTATCAGGGCCTGTTAGGCTGGGAACGATTTACACCATTGCGCCATATCTATTGCCTAAGTTGATTGCTAGAAGTCGAGAGGCATTGCCACAAATGCCCCTGTATCTTCAAGAAAACTTTACGGTTAAATTGCTTGAGCTTTTAAAGCAAGGTGACATCGATGCTGCTATCTTGGCTGATCCATTTCCGCAAAGTGGTCTTGAGGTATTGCCTCTTTATGATGAGGGCTTCATGGTGGCAATTCCACAAGGACATCCATGGGAAACCTTGTCGATGATTCAGCATGATGAACTGAAATCTCAAACGACTCTTTTATTGGGTCAAGGACATTGCTTTAGAGATCAAGTATTGGATATCTGTCCTGATATGCAAAAGACCCAGAATGACAGCGAGCTCAGTAGTTTTGAGGGTTCCTCACTTGAAACCATTCGCCAAATGGTGGCCGGTGGAATTGGGATTAGCATCATGCCAATGACGTCTATTCCTGAAGAGGGTCAATCCTTGGGCTTAATCAGATATATCCGCTTTGCTGATCCTATTCCAAAGCGTCGTGTTGTTCTAGCATGGCGTAAAAGTTATGCCAGAACAAAAGCCATGCATGCTTTGGCTGAAGCAATCAAAACATCAGGTATTGCTGGAGTGGATTTCTTGTAATGTTTTCTAAGTGGTCTGATTATTTAGCGTTAATTCGCTTTGATAAACCCATTGGTACTTTATTGGTTTTGTGGCCGACATTGTGGGCTTTATGGATTGCATCGAGTGGCTCACCGCAATTTTTGCATTGGATGATTTTCGTCGTCGGTTGTTTTTTGATGCGCAGTGCTGGTTGCGCCATCAATGACTTTGCGGATCGTGATTTTGATAAGCATGTCACGAGAACAAAAAATAGACCTTTGACTGCCGGAAGAATTCGGCCCGTTGAAGCCTTGATTGTTGCAGGCGTTTTGGCGCTTCTCGCATTTATATTGATTTGGCCTTTGAATCTCTACACAAAGCTTTTATCCATTCCTGCTTTGGCTGTGGCGATCATTTATCCATTCACCAAGCGCTTTTTTTCAATTCCTCAAGCCATTCTGGGTATTGCATTTTCATTTGGTATTCCAATGGCATTTGCAGCAGTCACGGACGAAATACCCGCTTATGCGTGGATTTTAGTGATTGCCAATATTGCTTGGGCGATTGCATATGACACTGCATACGCCATGGTGGATCGAGAGGATGATTTGAAGCTAGGCATTAAAACATCGGCCATCACTTTTGGTCAAAGAGACGTTACCGTTATTTGTCTTTGTTACGGGATTGCGATTGCCAGTTTTGCCTTATTGGGATGGCACCTTCAGTTTCCAATAATTTTCTGGTGCTTTTTAGCAATGGCTACTCTGCTTAGCGTGTATTACTACCGCTTAATTAAAGATCGGCAACCTGATCAATGTTTCTGGGCATTTAAAAGAAATAATTGGTTTGGCATGAGCTTGTTCCTTGCCATTGCCTTTTCTTATTGATTGCTAAATTCTTGACCCATTTCTGCGCTTCGTTGGCTGGCCGCAGCAACTGCTTTCATTAGGATGGCTGACCAATCGCTTTGTTCTAATACCTGGAGCGCGGCAAATGTTGTGCCACCTTTTGAGGTTACTTTCTCACGAAGAGTCGCTGGAGATTCTGAGGAGTTTGCAGCTAACTTAGCAGCTCCTTGAAGCGTTTGAATAGCCAATAGACGTGCTTGTTCTTGATTTAAGCCTTGTGCAATCGCTGACTTTTCAAGGGCTTCTAAAAAGGCAAAAACATAAGCTGGGCCACTTCCAGATACCGCGGTAATGTCATCCATTTGTTTTTCTGATTCAACCCAAACTACTTTACCCACTGCGGCACAAATATTGCTAGCCAATTGACGGTCAGTTGCATTCACTTGGGGGTTTGCATAAAGACCTGTCATGCCTTCGCCAATTAGAGCGGGCGTGTTAGGCATGGCACGAATGATGCGTGAGTGACCAAGCCAATTAACCATGTCAGTACTTTTGATGCCTGCAGCAACACTCATGCAAAGAGGAGGGGTAGAAAAATTCTTTAAAACCTGCTCAAGTTCATTCGCCGCAATCTTAAATTGTTGAGGCTTTACAGCTAGCACCACAACGTCACAAGACTCTATATGAGGGGCTAATTTATCAACGCTGGCTGCGGCAATGATGGAAAGATCGCGCTCAAGCCGTTGGCGTGTCTCATCAAATGGATCTGCCACATAAATATGCTTGGCTTGTACGCCTTGCTTCATTAGGCCACCAATCATGGCGCTGGCCATATTACCGCCGCCAATAAAAGCAATTTTGAGAGTTGATAATGTGCTCATGAATAAGTTCTTTTTCCAAAAATAGCTGTTCCAACACGCACCATCGTACTACCTTCTGAAATGGCTGCGTCAATATCCGAGGACATGCCCATGGATAGGGTGTCTAGTTGAACTTTGGATTGATCTAACTCAGTTGAATTTCTAAGAGTTTGAAGAAGTTCGAACAAGCTTCTGTGGGCTTTCTTTTGTAGTGTGATGTCATCGGTTGGCTCTGGAATACTCATCAGCCCTCTTAAGCACAAGCGGGGCATTTCACTGATGTGCTGGCATAGATTCAGCAATTCATTGGGCATCACACCACTTTTAGAAGCTTCACCACTGATATTGACTTGAACACACACCTGAATGGGTGCCATATGTTCGGGGCGTTGGTCATTCAGGCGTTGTGCAATTTTTAAACGGTCAATGCTGTGGACCCAATCAAAGTGTTCTGCGACATCTTTTGTTTTATTGCTTTGAATGGGGCCAATAAAATGCCACTCAATTTCGGGGCGCAAATCATGCAATGCTTGAACTTTAGCAATGCCTTCTTGAACATAATTTTCCCCAAATAATTTTTGTCCGAGCGAGAAGGCTGTTCGAATATCTTCTGCGGGAAAAGTTTTAGAAACTGCCAATAACTGAATTTCATTTGGAGAGCGTCCGCAAGCTTTTGCAGCTTGCAAGATGCGTGCTCGCGTTTGGGCTAAGTTATTTTGTATTGAGGCCATGACCCTCATGCTTTTCTATTAAAGAATCAATGAGCTCAATCCAATGTTCAACGGGCGTCTGTTCGTTTTGTAATTGAGTGATACAACCAATATTTGCCGAAACAATTCTTTGGGCGCCGTGAGTATCAACAGCTTGTTGAAGATTATTTAATTTTTGATCTTTCAGCTGTTTTGATAAGTCGGCTTGCAATATGGAGTAAGTGCCTGCTGAGCCGCAGCATAAATGACTATCTTGACAGGTATTGACAGTAATACCTAAGTCACTTAGGAGAGACTCCAACTGCCCTTTGATTTTTTGACCATGTTGCAATGTGCAAGGAGGGTGATAAACAACGCCTTCTTGTTTTGCCAAATGACCAATTTTTTGTTTGAGTTGACTGGTATAAGCTGGCAAGATTTCAACCAAGTCTTTACATAAACTTGAGATAACTTTTGCTTTCTCAGCATATTGCGGGTCGTCTTTTAAAATGTGGCCGTATTCTTTGACAGTCACACCGCAACCTGAAGCATTCATGATGATTGCTTGAACTTTTTCTCCTGCACATTCGGGTGCTGTTCCAGTCACGTAGGGCCACCACGCATCAATATTGCGACGCATGTCGTCTAAGCCAGCTGCTTGTTCATTCAAGTGATACTTAAGAGCGCCACAGCAACCAGCCTTGGGTGCAGCTAGCACATCAATGCCAAGATGAGCCATCACTCGATAGCTTGCAAAATTGATATTTGGAAGCATGCCCGGTTGAACGCATCCCTCTAAGATCAACATCTTCGTTGAGAGTGATTCAGTTTTTGGCTTGACGCCAGGGTGTTTGCCTTGAGGAATTTTTTGCTGAATCGCAGATGGCAAGAAAGGTCTGACCAGGCGACCCATTTTCATTGCACCATCAAACAAAGGTTTATTGGTCAAGCCATTGGCCAACGCTTTGCGTAAAAGCCTTTCAAATAATGGTCTGGGTTGTGTTTGCTCTTCAGCCCACTTGCGACCAATGTCAATTAAGTGGCCATAATCAACGCCACTTGGACAGGTACTTTCACAATTTCGGCAGGTTAAGCAGCGATCGAGATGCTCACGAGTTTTTTCTGTCGCCTTTTTTCCTTCAGCCATTTGTTTGATTAAATAAATACGTCCTCGAGGACCATCTAATTCATCGCCCAATAGTTGATAGGTGGGGCAAGTGGCTGTACAAAAACCACAATGAACACATTTGCTCAAAATCTTTTGAGCAGTCATGCCATCGGGAGTCCCGATGAATTGGGAAGCTAATTCTGTTTGCATATTAAGCGAGTCTTCCTGTTGCAAAAACACCGTGAGGATCAAAAGCCTTGCTTAGTTGATCTTGTATGGATACCAATGGTCGAGTGAGTGGGTGATCTTTGAGAGAGCTCAACATGGCTGAAGTTTTGTCAGAAGCTCTAAAAAGGCTAGCATGCCCCTGAGCTGTTTGAGCGATTTGTTTCGCGGTGCTCGGCTCTATGGATCCTTTCCACCAGCGTTGTCCGCCATGCCACTCAATCAGAGTTTCACCGCTTAAGGAGAGAGGTTTAGAAGTGGGCGCAACCGCAAATCGCCACAAAGGTGTTTCCGCAGAGTTTTTGAACCAAGGCAGTTGCTGCTCTTTAAGATCTTTCCAATATTGCTCTGCTTCCGTTTGATCGAGTGGCTTCATGCCGTATTGATTGCCAAAATGATGAATGGCTGATGCAACTGCTGCTTTGGCACCATTTAAGCGAATGTGCAATTGACCCATTTGCTCGCCTTGCCAAGCGCTGGCGCTCAAAGGCCAAGGTTGGCTGGCGAGTAAGTTCATCAAATGAATGGCTTCTGCTTGGTTAATCTGCGCAGTTAATGTGGCAGTTGCCGCAGGTTTGGGTAATACCTTGATAGACACATCCAATAAAAGCGCTAAGGTACCTAAAGAAGCTGGCATGAGTCTTGAGACATCATATCCGGCTACGTTTTTCATGACGGTACCACCGAAGTTCATTATTTGTCCTTGACCATCCATGATCTTTGCGCCCAATACGAAGTCACGCAAATTACCCACGCTGACTCGACCTGGACCTGCTAAGCCAGCGCAGACCATGCCACCAATCGTTGCATCTTTGCCGAAGTGAGGTGGTTCAAAGGCAAATTGCTGATTTTTTTCTGCCAAGATGGCTTCTACTTCTGCTAAAGAAGTACCAGCTTTAACAGTAATAACTAATTCGTCGGGTTGATAGCTAACCACACCTTGATACTCTTTTGTTGATAGGGGGCTCCCTTTTAAAGGTCCGCCTAACCAATCTTTACTGCCCGATCCTGTGATGCGCAACACTTGTTTGGATTGAACAGCTTCCTTGATTTGATCTTCAAATCCTTTTAATAATGCTTGACTCATTAGAAGCGCTCCAATTCAGGGTGAGGTAGCACTCCACCTGTCACACGCATGCGACCATACTCTGCGCAACGATTCAGAGTAGGGATGGCCTTATCAGGATTGAGAAGTTTGTCTGGATCAAAAGCGGCCTTGACTCTCCAAAATAGCTCACGCTCTGATTCGCTAAATTGCACGCACATTTCATTGATTTTTTCGATACCGACCCCATGCTCCCCAGTAATGGTTCCGCCAAGCTCAACACAAGTTCTAAGAATATCGCTACCAAAGGCTTCAGCACGGTGCCACTCGGCTTTATCTGAACCGTTGAACATGATTAATGGATGCATATTGCCATCGCCTGCATGAAACACATTCATGCAACGAAGCTGATACTTCTTTTCCATGTCTTGAATGCGTTTGAGTAATGTGGCAATGTGTTGGCGCGGAATGGTGCCGTCCATGCAATAGTAATCTGCAGAGATTCGACCCGCCGCAGGGAAAGCATTTTTTCTACCGCTCCAAAATTTAAGGCGTTCTGCTTCACTGCTAGATACCTGAATACGAATGGCGCCGCTTTTCTTTAGAACGTCTGTCATGCGTTCAATTTCTTCGGCGACTTCTTCAGGTGTGCCATCGGACTCACACAATAGAATGGCTTCTGCATTGATGTCGTAACCCGCATGCACAAATTCTTCAACTGCCCGTGTAGCTGCTTTATCCATCATTTCAAGCCCGGCAGGAATGATGCCTGCGGCCACAATAGCCGCAACTGCATTACCGCCTTTTTCTACATCATCAAAACTGGCCATGATGACTTGGGCTAATTGAGGTTTAGGAACAAGTTTCACGGTCACTTCTGTGATGACGGCCAACATGCCTTCGCTACCCACCAGAATTGACATCAAATCTAAGCCAGGCGCATCAGGAGCCAAGCTACCAAATTCAACCACTTCACCGGACATTAAGATGCCACGAACTTTAAGAATATTGTGCAGAGTTAAACCATATTTCAAGCAATGCACCCCCCCTGAGTTTTCACTGACATTACCGCCAATAGAGCAGGCAATTTGTGACGACGGATCTGGGGCGTAATACAAGCCATGCTGAGATACCGCTTCTGAAATGGCTAAATTTCTGACGCCGGGTTGCACCACTGCTGTTCTAGCAATAGGGTCAATTTGTATGATTTTCTTTAATTTGGCGAGTGATAAAACCAGACCTTGGGAAATCGGCATGGCGCCACCTGACAACCCTGTTCCCGCGCCTCTAGGAACAATTGGAACTTGTAGTTCTTTGCATACTTTGATCACTTCAACAGCTTGGGCCTCAGTTTCAGGAAGAGCGACCGCCAATGGCATTTGACGGTACGCAGCCAAGCCATCACATTCATAAGGAATGGTATCTTCTGGCTCCCAAAGTAGGGCGTGCTCAGGCAAATGTGGGCGTAAAGCCTTGACCAGATTGGCTTGGCGAGCTTTTATGAAAGCCTCTGAATTCTCATGAACTGTATTCATATGTCTCAATTAATAATGGTTTAGCTCTATTCTAGCCATTTCCCTATAATCAGTCCTATGGGTAAAAGATTGACACAAATTGCAACGCGCACGGGCGATGCCGGAACCACTGGTTTGGGGGATGGACAGCGCGTAGACAAAGATCACTTAAGAATCTGCGCCATGGGTGATGTCGATGAATTAAATTCAGAAATTGGTGTGCTAATTACTGAAGATATTCCTGAATCAGTGGCCTCTGAACTGAAGGCGCTTTTTTCCACAGTCCAGCATGATTTATTTGATCTGGGTGGTGAGCTTTGTATCCCTAATTAC
>JALRCP010000182.1 GCA_023257325.1 Polynucleobacter sp.
AAAGATTTGAAAAAATAGAATAGTCATGGGCGATATACGAAAAGTTCTCTTTGAAGAAAACAAACTAGAGAAAAAGCTCTGTCGTTTGGTTGGTCAAGCGATAGGTGATTTCGGCATGATTGAAGATGGCGATAAGGTCATGGTGTGTATGTCTGGAGGAAAGGACAGCTACGCCATGTTAGATATTTTGATGAAGTTAAGAGAGCGCGCACCTATTTCTTTCAATTTAGTTGCTGTGAACCTTGATCAAAATCAGCCAGGCTTCCCAAGAGAAACATTACCTAATTATCTGAAGAATTTAGGCGTGCCTTTTCATATTGAAGAGCAAGATACTTATGGCATTGTGAAGCGGGTGATACCTGAAGGAAAAACCACATGTGGCCTTTGCTCTCGTTTGAGGCGTGGAATTTTGTATCGTGTGGCAGGTGAGTTGGGCGCCACAAAAATTGCTTTAGGCCACCATCGTGATGACATTTTAGAAACATTGTTAATGAATATGTTCCATGGTGGCAAGCTAAAAGGGATGCCACCAAAACTGAAGTCTGATGATGGCAAGCACATTGTGATTAGACCTCTGGCTTATGTTCCAGAAAGCTATCTAGAGCGCTATGCACGTCAAATGGATTTCCCAATTATTCCTTGTAATTTATGTGGTAGCCAAGAAAATCTTCAGCGCAATGCCATGAAGGCTTTGCTAAAAGAATGGGAGAAAAAATTTCCTGGGCGTGTCGAGAGTTTATTTAGTTCTTTACAGAACGTGGTTCCATCACATTTAATGGATGACAGTCAGTTTGACTTCAAGGGCTTGAGTCAAGTTGAAGGGCTTAGCGATTCTGAAGAGCTGAGCGCTTGGCAGCCAATACAGATGATTCCTTAATCAGTTCTTGGACATCTGCTACCCAGGTGCCTACTCTTTCCTTGGCATATTTTCTTTGATCGTCATTCATAATTTCTGTGATAAATGAGGCTAGTTTGATGCCTGTATCACTTCTATTTTTTGCAAATACTCTTTGCTCAGGCGTATTGCCAAACTCAAAATTTTTAATGTAGTTTTTGATCATTTCTTCTGTTTGAGTTTGTGACAGTTGTTTTTTCTGAACTTCCTTAGCCATCATGATTAACTCGTTTTGTCGACGAAGACGGTCTTGATAGACTGTATTCATATCAAGGGGGTTAGCGATCACATGAGCACGAATTTTTTGTTCTTGTTCTTTACTGAGTGTTCCAAATAACCATTCAGTTCGTTCAATTACTTTGTCGGCTCGAACTTTGACCTGTTTTTCTTTTTCTTTAGGTAACCACTCTTTGATAAATTTCTCATTACCCTTTTGCATTCTTTTTTGCATGGCCTCGATTTGATTTGGCTGAAGGCTAATTAATAACTTGGCCATGTCGGGAGTTGATTTATTTGCAATTGAATAGGCGTATTTTTTAAATTGATCTGAAAATTGATTGACTTCAACAACAGTCATAGGCCGGCTGATTTTTTCACGAATTTGTTCAAGTGATGCGGAAATATCTTGAAGCTGTTCAGTGCGGTGCCACCAAAATTGCCTCTCTAAAAACTCTCTGGCAAAGCTATCCTGCTCGGCTGTAAAGCCAATATGATCATCCATCCACCATCGAACGAGGGTATCTCCTTGGTTATAAACAAATCGAACTGCGCTACATGCTGTAAAAATCAAGACGCAAAGGCAAATTAGTGCAGTTTTGATAGTTTGGGGTCGGATGAATAAGCTCATATAATTAATATTAATGAATATTGTCATATTAGCTGCTGGGCAGGGAAAGCGCATGCGCTCCATGCTACCCAAGGTTTTGCATCCGATTGCCGGCAAACCGATGCTCGCCCATGTTTTGGCCAGTGCCGAAGCTTTGCCTGGTAAGCATCAAATGGTCGTGGTGCTGGGCCATGGTGGTGACTTGGTCCAAGGATACCTTTCTGAATCTGAAGTTGTTGCTAAAACCGCTCTTCAGGCCGAGCAAAAAGGAACGGGTCATGCAGTATTGCAAGCATGTGATCATCTAACAGATGACCCAATTACTTTGATTCTGTATGGTGATGTGCCACTGATTCAAACAAAAACTTTAGAACAGCTAAGCCAGCTTGCTTCATCTGGGGGCATTGGTTTGCTAACACAGATCATGTCTTGTCCGATGGGTTACGGCAGAATCATTCGCAATCAAGACGGCGACGTCTCGGGTATTGTGGAAGAAAAAGATGCCACTACTTCGCAAAAATTAATCAATGAGATTAATACTGGTTTGATGGCTATTCCAACAAAAGCGTTAAAAACTTGGTTGGGTCAACTAAAACCTAATAATGCCCAGGGTGAATATTATTTGACCGATGTGATTGGTTTGGCTGTTTCTGAAGGGGTGCCTGTTCTTACAACTCAAGCAGAACATGATTGGGAAACAGTCGGCGTCAATAGTCGAGCTCAGTTAGCTGATTTAGAGCGTGCTTGGCAGGCTGCATTGGCAAAGCAATTACTTGAGAGTGGTGTCACATTGCTAGACCCTGCGAGGATTGATATTCGTGGCGAATTAATCTGTGATCAAGATGTCACGATTGATGTGGGTTGTGTTTTTGAGGGCCGAGTTCATTTGGCTGCTGGAGTTTCTGTAGGGCCTCACTGTGTGATTCGTAATTCGGTGATTGAGTCTGATACAAAAATTGAAGCGTTTAGCCATATTGATCAGGCTAAAGTGGGTGCGAAGTCTGTGATTGGACCCTATGCAAGGTTAAGGCCTGGGACCGTTCTTGCTGATGAAGTTCATGTTGGTAATTTCGTTGAAATTAAAAATAGCGAAGTGGGTTCGCAGAGTAAAGCGAATCATTTGGCTTACATTGGCGATGCCACGATTGGTAAAAAGGTCAATGTTGGGGCGGGCACAATTACTTGTAACTACGACGGTGTTAATAAGCATAGAACCGTGATTGAAGATAATGCCTTCATTGGTTCAGACACTCAATTAGTAGCGCCTGTTCGCGTTGGGAAAGGTGCCACATTGGGGGCAGGAACTACTTTGACCAAAGATGCGCCTCCTGATCAATTAACAGTGACCCGTGTTAAGCAGGTATCGCTCAATTGGCAGCGTCCAGTTAAAAAATCAAAATAGAAAGTGCTGCAGACTTTCATTCATAGGAAAACATCATGTGTGGCATCGTTGGGGCGGTCTCCAAAAAAAATATAGTGCATGTTTTAGTAGAAGGTTTACGCCGTCTTGAGTACCGAGGATATGATTCATGCGGCTTTGCTTTAATTTCTGAGGGGCAGTTAGTCAGAGCCAGAACAACGGCGCGCGTTGCTGATCTCAATGAGCAGGCACAAACCATGTCAGGCACGACTGGTATTGCTCATACTCGTTGGGCAACACATGGTAAGCCAGATACGGTTAATGCTCACCCACATTTTTCAAATGATTTGATCGGTCTTGTTCACAACGGCATCATTGAAAATTACGAGGTTTTAAGACAAGAGTTGATGCAAGCTGGATATGTTTTTGTTTCACAAACAGATACAGAAGTCATTGCTCATTTAATTCATCAAACGTATAGCGCCATGCCAGTGCGCGATTTGGCTAAAGCAGTTCAAATAGCGTTACCAAAATTACACGGTGCATTTGCTATTGGAGTTATTGCTAAAGATGCCCCAGGAGTTTTGGTGGGTGCTCGAGTTGGCTCTCCTTTGGTGGTTGCTTATGGCAAAGAGGAAAACTTCTTGGCTTCTGATGCATTGGCCGTGTCAGAACATGCCACGATGATGGTCTATTTAGAGGAAGGTGATGTAGCTGTTTTAACAACGGATCAAGTTGTCATTACCGATGCATCTGGAAATACTCAAGAACGAACTAAAAAGCCAGTGCCGGCACAAAATGTAGCTGTTGATTTAGGCCCCTATCAGCATTACATGCAAAAAGAAATTTTTGAGCAGCCGCAAGCGATTGCGGATACTCTAGGTCATGCTCAATTGGCTGAGCCATCTCTGTTTGGGGCGAATGCAGTCGATCTTAAAGAAATTGACAGCATTTTAATCTTGGCTTGCGGAACCAGTTATTACGCAGCTAGTACAGCCAAGTACTGGATTGAAGACATTGCTGGTATTGCTACACAGGTTGAGATTGCCAGTGAATATCGCTATCGCAAAACAGTTCCAAATCCAAAAGCTTTGGTGGTGGTTGTTTCTCAGTCGGGTGAAACCGCAGATACTCTGGCTGCCTTGCGCCATGCTCAATCTTTGGGGCATCAGAAAACTTTGGCTGTTTGTAATGTTGCAACGAGTGCCATGGTTCGTGAAACCAGCCATCAATTTCTAACGCATGCAGGTACTGAAATTGGTGTTGCATCAACCAAAGCTTTTACAACTCAATTGGTTGGGCTTTATTTGCTGGCTTTAACTTTGGCAAAGTTAAAGAATCATTTAACTCAAGCACAAGAAAAACAAGCATTCAATCAGTTGCGGCATTTACCCAAAGCCATTCATGCAGTTCTGGCCTTAGAGCCTCAAATCATTGCATGGAGTGAAGCATTCGCGCAGTGTGAGAACGCTTTGTTTCTGGGGCGAGGTCTACATTACCCCATTGCACTTGAGGGTGCCTTAAAGTTAAAAGAAATTTCATATATTCATGCAGAGGCTTATCCTGCGGGTGAATTGAAGCATGGCCCTTTGGCTCTGGTGACAGAGCAAATGCCGGTTGTTACAGTGGCACCCAACGATGCATTATTGGAAAAATTAAAATCCAATATGCAAGAAGTCAAAGCACGAGGTGGTCGCTTGTATGTATTTGCAGACAGTGATACGAAAATTGTTGCTGAAGAGGGTATTCATGTGATTCGCATGCCAGAGCATTATGGTGATTTGTCACCTATCTTGCATGTCATTCCCCTTCAATTGTTGGCTTATCACACCGCTTGTGCTCGAGGCACGGATGTGGATAAACCTCGTAATCTAGCAAAATCGGTGACGGTGGAGTGAGACATCCAGTTGTTTTAGATACCAATATCCTTTTAGATATTTTGGTTTTTGATGATCAACGGGCTCACCCTCTCAGAGCAGCTCTTGAGAGTAATCGCATTGATGCGGTGGCAACTCAAAAAACTTTTGATGAATTTCTAGATGTGATTGGTCGGCCACAATTTGAACTAGATACTGCGAAACAACAATTGATTGGGGCGCAGTGGAAAGTTTGGGCCAGAATGATTCCTGATCAAGAGTTGAGTATCGCCCCCTGGAAATGTAAAGATCGGGACGACCAAGTCTTCATTAATTTGGCCTACAGTCTTCGACCTGCCACCCTCCTCAGCAAAGACAAACAAGTATTAAAAATTGCCAAAAGAGCCATTAAAGAATCGATTGTGATTACTTCTAATCACGACGAATTTTTGGCGGCGAATTTAATTAACCCTATTACGGGTTAGGTTTATCCTTGCGCTGGGCCCTAGTTCATTGGTTAAAGATGAGAATTTAAGGGTATTTACTAGCAATTTTCTTATTTAGTTTTTGTCACTTTTCTTAATATTTCCTTACAATTACACTGTTGATTTGCTTCTTTTACGGCAACAACCTTTTAGGAGATATTTATGAACAAACGTATTCGTCATGCCATGTTGGCAGTCGGTATCATTGCCGGTACTATTTCTGTAGGCGCACAAGCTGCCTTCCCAGATGACAAACCAGTAACTATGGTTGTTCCTTTCGCCGCTGGCGGACCAACAGACAAAGTAGCTCGTGAATTAGCTCTTTCAATGAGCAAAGCATTGAAGCAACAAGTGATTATTGATAATTCTCCTGGTGCTGGCGGAACAATTGCCGCCAAGAAAGTGATGAATGCACCTAAGGATGGATACACAGTGTTGATTCATCACATTGGTATGTCAACTGCTCCTGGTTTGTACAGAAACTTGGGCTACGATCCTTTGACAGATTTTGAGCATCTTGGTCAGGTGGCTGATGTGCCGATGGTGATGGTTGCCAATAAAGATTTGCCAGCTAAAAACCTTACAGAATTACTTGCTTACATTAAAGCCAATGGTACAAAAGTTGCCTACGCTAATGCAGGTATTGGTTCAGCGTCTCACCTTTGCGGTTTGTTGTTCATGAGTTCAATTCAACAAGACATGACCACGGTTCCCTATAAAGGCACTGCTCCAGCTTTAACAGATTTGATTGGTGGTCAAGTTCAATTGATGTGTGACCAAACAACTAACTTGGCTGGTCAACTCAAGGCTGGCTCTGTGAAGTCTTATGGCACAACAACTATGCAACGTATTGCAGCGTTCAAAGACATTCCAACATTGCATGAGCAAGGTTTGAAAAACTTCCAAGTGAACGTTTGGCACGGTGTTTATGCTCCTAAAGGTACGCCTAAGGCAGCAACAGATAAGCTATCTGCTGCAATCAAGGCAGGTATCAGTGATGCTGGCTACAAAGCAAAGATGGCAGATTTGGGTGCAAACGTACCCAATGAAAAAAATGCTAGCCCAGAAGGTCACAAGGCTCACTTGAAGGCACAAATTGATTTGTGGACACCATTGATTAAGAAGGCAGGCGTTTACGCTGATTAATTCTTTTGAAGTGTGAGTCTGTTTCAAAATGAAGGCCCCCAGCAATGCTGGGGGCTTTTTTTATGACTTAATCTTTTTTAAGCAAATCTTTTCGTTCTTCTAGCGATTGCCAAACGATTTCTTTTTCTGATTCATCTAAGCTAGACCAGAGTGCAATTTCGTCTAGAGTTCTGTGGCAACCCAGACAATAAAGATCTTCGTCATCCATTCTGCATAGATTGATGCAGGGAGAGTTCGGGCGTAACGTTGGTGAATCACTCACTTTTTGGATAATTTTTTTCTAAAACTGTTTGATATCGTTGATTGAGTTCTTGGCTGTTTTTGATGCTAACGCCGAGATCGCGAACACGACCATCTTTTAAATCGTAAATCCAACCATGCACGGTGATTTCTTGATTTCTAGCCCAAGCATCTTGAACGCTGGTCGTCTGACATACGTTCATGACTTGCTCAATCACATTTAATTCGCATAATTTATCAAACTGATCGGATTCTTTGAGTACTTGGCCCAAATATTTGCCATGTTTATCTTGAACATCTTGTACATGTCTAATCCAGTTATCCGCAAGACCAATGCGGGCTTTGATTTGGGCTGCTTTAACGCCTGAACATCCGTAGTGACCCACCACAATAATGTGTTTGACCTTGATTTGATCAACGGCGAACTGAATCACAGATAAAGCATTTAAGTCAGTGTGCACCACCACATTGGCAATGTTTCTATGAACAAATACTTCCCCTGGAGCTAGTCCAGTAATTTGGTTGGCCGGAACGCGTGAGTCTGAGCAACCAATCCACAAATATTCAGGGGCTTGTTGGTGCACAAGTCTGCTAAAGTAATCAGGGTCACTTTTGGTGACTGATTCAACCCACTCTTGATTGTTTTCAAGAAGTTTGTTCAGAATGTAAGGATTTTTAGATTCGGTCATGAGCGTATTTTATTTCTAATCAATTGAATGAATGTTTGATTACGTTCCAAAAATGAATATTACAGGTAGTTAGGACTACTATTCCGTCTATGCAGAAAATTAATTACCCTTTAGGCGATCAACTTCCATTATCTGGCCATGCGATTGAGATTTCTCCGGGGCTGAAGTGGATTCGGATGTCCTTGCCATTTGCCTTAGACCACATTAATTTATGGTTAATCAAAGATGAGTTTGAGGGGCGTGTTGGTTGGACTGTGGTTGATTGCGGAGTTGCTAATCAAACCACTCAAGATGCTTGGCAGTTAGTATTCAAGAATGAGTTAGAGGGCTTGCCAGTGGTGCGGGTGATTGTGACTCACATGCATCCTGATCATATAGGCTTAGCCTCTTGGTTAACTGAAAAATGGTCTGCACCGCTTTGGATGACGATGACTGATTATGTTTTGGCTAAATGGTTGTCTGATCCAAGGGGTTCCGAGCTTGGATCAGTTGCTGGCGGTGGCGGTGCCGCTGATCATTTTTCAAGGCACGGTTTGTTAGATGAAGCGGATTTATCCAAAATTAGAGCAAGAGCTAATTACTTTAGCAATATGGTTCCAGCCGTACCTCAACGTTTTAGAAGAATCATGGATCAGGAAGAGATTCTAATTGGAGATAAGATTTGGAAGGTGTTGGTGGGTTATGGGCATGCTCCTGAACATGCCTGCTTGTGGTCAAGGACGATGAACACGCTGATTTCTGGAGATATGGTTTTACCTAGAATTTCTACCAATGTTAGTGTTTTTGATACTGAGCCAGATGCCAACCCCCTGGGCCTATATTTAGATTCTTTAACTCATTTGAAAGAGTTACCTTCGGACGCATTGGTATTGCCCTCTCATGGCAAACCATTTACGGGCCTTCATGAGCGCATTGATCAATTGCATGTTCATCATCAAGAACGTTTGAATGAAGTCATTGAAGCCTGTACTCAGGCACCCCATAGCGCAAGGGATCTGGTACCGATACTTTTTAAGAGGGACCTGGATTTACATCAGTTGACCTTCGCCATGGGCGAGGCCATAGCCCACCTTAACTACCTTTGGCGCGACG
>JALRCP010000051.1 GCA_023257325.1 Polynucleobacter sp.
TGGCTCAGCTTTTGAAGATCATTTATCTCATCGACCCAATTGCTCAAAAGTGATCGGCCTGCATCGACACTCTTCACCCGCAATTGACTTCAAAGACCCACACTCAATTGAATTAGCAGCACAAGCTTTAAAAGAAGAAGGCCCTTTTCAGTTGATCATTGTGTCTACAGGGGTGCTACACACCCCCGATTGGCTGCCAGAAAAGAAGTTGGCAGACATTTCTTCCCATCAGTTTTTAGACAACATGCAAATCAATGCCCTAGGCCCTGCTCTGTGTATTCAGGCATTTAGCTCATTGTGTGACTCTACGGGTAGCGTGATGGCCTGCATTTCTGCCAAAGTGGGTAGCATTGAAGACAACCGCCTGGGGGGTTGGTATAGCTACCGATCTTCCAAAGCAGCTCTGAATATGCTGCTCAAAACTGCTGCGATTGAATTAAAACGCACACTGCCCAATCTTTGCTTGGTGGCCCTTCACCCCGGCACCGTGGCTTCCAATTTATCTCGGCCTTTTAAAGGCGATCAAATTGGCAGAACTCCCAAAGATGCCACCGCTGATATGTTGCAAGTGCTGCTCAATGCCACCTCAGCCAATACGGGTCAGTTTTTAAGTTACCAAGGTGAAGTCATACCCTGGTGAAATCCATGCTGTTTGTATGGATGGGTAGTTAATGCTTATTTTGGATGGCTACAAAGATTTGATTCATGGCTTGGGCCAAATCAATATCTTTATGAGATAGCCCACCCACATCATGAGTCATTAAGGTCACATGGACTCGGTGATAGGTATTAGACCAATCGGGATGATGATCCATCGCTTGAATCGTCGGACAACAGTCTGTCATGAATTGAAAAGCATCTTCGAATGACTGAAATTGAAAGGTTTTCTGAATGGCCGTTTGTTCAGTTGTTAGTTTCCAACCAGGCAAGGTTTCAAAATCGATGCGCTGGACATCGATCAAAGAGACTTTAGTTTGACTCATGAGAAACCCTCCAACGGTTGGAACAATAAAAGAGTAACGGGGTCAGAATGAACCAAATCACCGCCAAGGTAATGAGTGCAGTCTTTATTTCTGTGAACTCACCCGCACCCATTCTGACACCCGCCCAATAGGCAAATGGGCCGCTGATGGCCCCCAAGAAGGCTGCCAAAAGCAGTCGGTCTTTCAACCAAGACATGGACGATTGAATCGTGAGCGCCAACGCCACCCAGATCAATGACATCCATAAGGGGGACACTTCTTGCCAAAGACTGGATTGAAATGTCATCACATTGAACTGAATCAAAGCCGTATCAACCAAAAAACCAATGCCAAGAGCTAGCATGCTAATGAATTGATCATGAGAGCGGTTCTCTGAAATTAAAAAAGCCCAAGCAATGATTGCTAACGAAATCATCATCGCTGGCAACTCCCATTGATAGGCCGCCCCCAAAATACAAACGAACCAGACCGCTTGAAACTGAATGAAGTTAATCAGCTTTTTCATCTTAAGGTCGTTTGTAGAACGCCAATGTCACTTCGCCTAAATAAATACCAAATTTACTCATGGTGGCTTTATTCAACATGACTCGATCATCCATTTGATACATCCAGTCATTGAATTGCACGTTATACACCTTGCCATCAACTGGCAAAGCCAAGGTGTAAGACCAGTTCAAGGCATTGCCGGCCACTTCACCCAATGCCTCTCCCACCACATCAGCGGCAGTTCCTTTGTAGCGATTGGGAGATACTTCTGTCAAAGTCCAAATACGACGTTGGGTGCTTCCATCTGAATACGTAAAAGCCTCATCCAAGACACCGACTTTTTTACCTTCTTGCACGGTCCATTTGGCATCAATCACGACTTTGAATCTTTTGACGACCTTGCCACCACGATCGGTGAAAATGCCATGCGCATCAATCGTGCCATTGAAGTAATCAGCCAGATCTAATTTTGGATTTTCTGCGGCGTATTCAGAAACTTTTGTACTTGAGCAACCTGACAACAGTGCAATACCCATCAAAGAGACTCCCAATAGTTTTAAGTATTTATTCATGACAATAAGCCTTTAAATGAATGGTGGGGCAGGCTTGCCCTAACAAGCTTGATCTGAGTTGTGGCGCACTGGTTTTAGGGTGCAACCAAATACCAAAAAATGCCTCTGATAGTTCTTCACCTTGAATTTGACTCATGGGTTGGCCATTGTGAAATAAGCGGGTGACTTCTTTGGACTTTCTAATGGCTGTGATCGTGTCACCCTCTTTGACTGTTTTGAAGGCTTTGGATATTTGCAATGACCACTCTTGGCGCTTGGCTTCAGAAACTCCTAGTTTTTTGAGCTCTTCCATGGTTTGTTGAGCAAGCGCCTGGGCTTCAAACTTGCGTAAATATTGCAAACTCAAAGCAAACCCACCCTCTTGATCGCGATTGGAATATAGCTGCGCATCGTAGAGCTGAAAACCCCAGTAAGTCATGCGACCTTGTCCGATGACTTGGGCTTGAGGAAGATGTTGTTGGACCAATTGCTCAGTAGAAGGGGTATTCGCAACACTGTTCTGATTCATTAAAAGCGCCCATGAAACAACCAGAGCCAAGGGCACTCTTTTAAAAATGGAAGGGGCAATAGGCATCAATGGCTTCATTGGCCTAGCTTACTACGATAAGAAAAATATTTCTTGAAGCCCACTTTTTGCATTGCTGGTGAGGGGGTATTCGGGGGATTCGGTGTGATGAGGGTGTTTGGGAGTGTTAGGGATATTGGAGTGATGGGTAAAAAAAGCCCCGTACGAAACGGGGCTATGAAGAGATAGAAGATAACGTAAACAGGAGTGAACTGCTTACGGATATAACTGTATCATAAATGAGAATGATTATCAATTAGTATTTTTAATGTCATTAGTACTTATGGGGGTTTCAATCACTCCCTTAAACATGATGTGTGCCAAGGTGACAAAAGAAGCGATATAACCAATGCTTGAATGGCTCAAAGAGGCCATGAGAATCAGAGATTCATCGCCCAAGTAATGAATCCCTACCCCAGTCAGAATCAATAGCAATAAACAAATGCTTAACAAGGCTCCAGAGATTCGATGGATACCCTTCTTCCACCACATCCGCATGTGAATCGCCCACACAGATCCCAGTAAAAGAGCGCATAGGAATGCGACTATGCCATGCAAGGCAATGAGGGATCGGTTCCACTCAAAAGGAATCAGTTCTGGCATTTCTAGCATGAGCCTAATATCAATGACATGCGGAATGAGAGCAATGCCACTGGTGTAGGTCACCAAGAGAATAACGATGAGACAGGCATAAAAGCCTTTGGGAAACCCTCTCATTGAGGTGCTCTCAATAGTTGAGCATCATATTGCTTTAGCAGGTGCGAAAGGATGTCTTGATGAGCAAAAGCCGCGACTTTGGTGAGTGCATCAGCCACCCAGGTGCGAGGTGCTTGGATGGTGTAGATACCGGTTTTGGCGGAACGATTTGAACCCACCAGATAGGATGGGAAATAGGGGTTGAATTTTTCTCTGAGCTCAGAGCTGGCCAAGGATTGATTGCGCAAAACAATGAGGGGTTGGAGACTACCGTCTTGTTCTCGCTGAGTAACCGGCAACTGAATATCACCCCCTACCCTGATATCACCCCCCGCATTGATCCAGTAACCTTGCGCATCTGCTTTTTCTAAGACTTCAGCAGCCAGATCAACGGCATAACCCTTGGCAATCCCATCTAGCGTAATGAGGATTTTTTTCTTGAGGCGTACATTCTTACCCCGAATTTGAATGTCAAACGCATCCCCCACCAATGCGTATTGGTGATGCTTGGCTTCTGCCCAAGGTAAGGCATTGACCTTGACCAATTGAGCACCCACCGTGCAATTGAATGCGTGTTGACTCTCATGCATCATGCGCACTGCCAATTGCAGGACTTTGGCAACCAAGGGGTGCACTGGCACCCAGTCGCCATCCGAGTGATTGATTCGAGATAAGTCACTATTGGGGTCATGAAAAGACATGAGCCTGTGAATTTTTTCAATTTTGGCAAATGCTTGATTGATGATGTGGTGACTGGCATCTTCCGAAACTTTAGAACCCACCAGGGCGATATTGACGTAAGTACCCAATAAGGGTTTCATGCGTTTGATCTCTAAATCCATTAAGTTCCTTTTAAAAAATTTTCATAAATAATCAATAGACGTTGAGTGCCTGAGAGAATGTTTCGGCAAGACAAAGTAGCCCCTGCGATATTGGGGACGTCTTTGTCTAGCAAAAATGGATCTTTCAGGGTTTTGCCCACAAAGTGCTTGCGCCAAGACTGATCGCGCACTTGA
>JALRCP010000066.1 GCA_023257325.1 Polynucleobacter sp.
AAATTGCCCTGGCGGCAAACTGATGTGATGTATCAACACTAATTCAACAGGCATACCTCCAGGTCGCTCATCATAATTAGGAGACTTTACCCACTCAGCTTCACCCCACCAACCTTTCGAATCAATAGCGGCACGATGTTCTTTAGAACAATATGATCCTGCACCCTCACCTTGAGGAAACCTTAATCCACAGTATGGACACTGTTGCATAGCTGCGGGTGGACGTTTTACTGGGGATGGTTTCGCACTAGATCGTTTATTTTGCTCCAGTTGAGCATGTCGCCACCAAATGATGAGCCCCGTCAAAATCAACGTAAATAACAACCATTTCATCGCTGAATCAACACTTCCAAAACAAAACGACTTCCCACATAAGCTAAAAGCAACACAACAAAAGAACCCAATACCCAACGCACTGCTGTAAGACCGCGCAAGCCAATACGCCAGCGCGCAATCAACAAGCCCGCAAACATGGCCCAAGACAAAATTCCAAATACTGTCTTGTGATCCCAAAACAAAGCCTTGCCAAATAAAGTTTGGCTAAAAAATAAACCCGAAAAAACTGTCAGAGTTAATAAAACAAATCCCACAGACAAGATTCGGAACAAAATACTTTCCATGGTCATCAGTGGTGGCAAACGATTACCCCATCTTGCAAAGAAACTATTGCCTTTGTCGTGGGTTGGCATATGAAGATGGCGATCTTGCCAATGCATCAAAATCGCATGCAAGGCACCTAAACTCAATAAACCATAAGCGACGTTCGCCACAATGAAGTGAGCCCTAAACCAAGGATCATGAATGGCGCGAGCAGACAAAACAGTACCCGCAAAAATGACTGGCAATAAGGCGCTGATACAAGCGGCCAACAAAATAATGACTCGCAATCCTTTGATGGGCAAATACCAACTTTCAAACCAGAAGAATGTGACTCCAATCCATGCCATGGTCGATAAGGCTTGAGCAAAACCAAAAATGAAACCTTGGCTAGTAAATATTGACTCGTGTAAAGCGACGCCATGTAAGATCAAGATGGGCAATAGCAACCACTGCGATGCTTTGGTGGCGGTAAAAGAGGCTTGATTCTGCTCAGAATTTTGTGAGAAACCTTTTATTTCTCGCAAAAAAAACAAGAAATATAAAGCACTGGGTATCCAGGCGAAGCTTGAGTGACCTAAAATGTTCATATCTACAGTTTAATACTCATATGTTTCAAAATCTAACAGACCGTTTAAGTCGTGTGGTTAAAACCATGCGAGGCCAGGCCAGACTGACCGAAGCCAATACTTCAGAAATGTTGCGTGAAGTGCGTTTAGCCCTACTAGAGGCCGACGTGGCTTTACCCGTTGTTAAAGAACTCATCAATAACATCAAAGCAAAAGCCTTAGGCGAAGAAGTAATTGGCAGCCTAAGCCCCGGTCAAGCTTTGGTGGGCGTGGTTCAAAAAGAGTTGACAGCCATCATGGGAGACCCTAGCGCGGGCCGTCTCAATTTGGCAGCACAACCCCCCGCAGTGATTTTGATGGCTGGTTTACAGGGTGCTGGTAAAACCACCTCAGTTGGCAAACTGGCCAAATGGCTCAAAGAAACACAAAAGAAAAAAGTACTCACGGTCTCTTGTGACGTCTATCGTCCTGCAGCGATTGCTCAGCTACAAATGGTGAGCGAACAAGCCGGAGCTGACTTTTTTCCTAGCAATGAAAAGCAGCAACCCAAAGACATTGCACGCGATGCATTGGATTGGGCACAACGCCACTATCACGATGTCTTATTAGTCGACACAGCAGGTCGCTTAGGTATTGACGAAGCCATGATGCAAGAGATTCAGAGTTTGCATCAAACATTAAATCCAATTGAAACTTTGTTTGTTGTTGATGCCATGCTCGGTCAAGATGCCGTGAATACTGCCAAGGCATTCAATGAAGCACTGCCACTGACTGGCGTGATTCTGACAAAACTTGATGGTGATGCACGTGGCGGTGCCGCATTGTCTGTCCGTCACATCACGGGCGTTCCAATTAAGTTTGCCGGTGTAGCCGAAAAACTAGATGGCCTTGAACCTTTTGATGCAGACCGCATGGCCAGTCGTATTTTGGGCATGGGTGACATACTCGCTTTGGTTGAGCAAGCTCAAAAGAACGTTGACATCGATCAAGCGCAAAAGCTTGCTGAAAAAGTTAAAAAAGGTGGCTTTGATCTCAATGATTTTCGGATGCAGATCAGTCAAATGCGCCAAATGGGTGGTCTTGGTAATTTAATTGATAAATTACCAGCCCAGTTTGCTCAAGCCGCTGCCAAACAAGATATGAGTGTTGCCGACAAACAAGTGCGCCGCACTCAAGGCATTATCGATAGCATGACACCACAAGAGCGAATGAAGCCAGAACTTTTAAAAGCCAGCCGTAAACGTCGTATTGCAGCTGGCGCTGGCGTGCAAGTTCAAGAAGTTAATCGAGTGTTAGCTCAATTCGAGCAAATGCAGACCATGATGAAACAATTCAAAGGTAGAGGATATATTCAATTAACTGGAAGAGCAAATTATGCAGATTTCTCTAAATTTTGTGGAGAAGATTGTGTTACGAATCCTAATTTAGTTGCTACTAAATATCCAATGTTATCAGCAGC
>JALRCP010000098.1 GCA_023257325.1 Polynucleobacter sp.
AAATAACCTCTATTAAAGAAGTCTTTAATAAAGAATTTCTTATTAAAGTAAGTTTTAATGAAAAAAGGCCCCAACTGGGGCCTTTTCACTTGGACTAAATAAAACTTACTTCGCTTCCATCAACGCCTTAGTCGCATTCAACATCTGGCAGCTATAGCCCCACTCGTTGTCATACCAAGAGAGAATCTTCACCAGCTTGCCATCCTTAGAGACACGCGTTTGCGTGCTGTCAAAGATACTGGGGCGTGGATCATGGTTAAAGTCCACAGAGACCAATGGCAAGGTGTTGTAACCCAAGATACCTTTCAACGGGCCACTTTCGCTGGCTTTTTTGACGAGTTCATTGACTTCTTCCACAGTGGTGGCTTTGCTAGGTGTAAATGTCAAATCAACGACTGAGACGTTGATGGTTGGTACGCGCATGGCAAAGCCATCAAACTTGCCTTGTAACTCTGGCAAAACCAAACCGACAGCCTTAGCAGCACCCGTCTTAGTTGGGATCATGCTCATCGTGGCTGAACGGGCACGGCGCATATCCTTGTGATACACATCCGTTAGCACCTGGTCATTGGTGTAAGCATGAATGGTGGTCATCAAACCCGATTCAATACCGATTGAGTCCAACAATGGTTTTACAACTGGGGCCAAACAATTGGTTGTACAGCTGGCATTAGAAACCACTTGGTCAGCGGCCTTAAGTACCTGATGGTTCACGCCATACACAATCGTGGCATCAACATCTTTCTCGCCTGGAGCTGAAATAAGTACTTTTTTAGCGCCTTGCTGAATGTGCACCATGGCTTTTTCTTTTGAAGTAAAAGCACCTGAACACTCCAACACCACGTCGACACCCAAGGCACCCCAATTGGTTTCTAAAGGATTGCGGGTCGAGAAAATCTTAATGCGGTCACCATTGATGACCATGTGGTCACCGTCCACCGTCACGGTGCCTGGAAAACGACCGTGAGCTGAATCATATTGGGTCAAGTGTGCATTGATATCGATACCACCCAAACCATTGATCGCGACCACTTTGATGTCATCATGCTTCTCTTCATAAATGGCGCGCACGACCATGCGACCAATGCGACCATAACCGTTAATTGCGACTTTAATCGTCATAACAACTCCCTTTATCTAAATTCTTTGACAGTTTTTTCAATCTGTTTATTTTTTAACGCTCAAATACATTGACGCACAGTCTTCGCAACAGACTCAGCTGTTAATCCAAAATGTTTATACAACACGCCAGCAGGGGCTGATTCACCAAAAGTATCGACGCCATGAACTGCGGCACAAGCATATTTCCACCAGTAATCGGTCACACCCGCCTCAATGGCAATGCGCGGCAAATGAGCTGGCAACACAGAATCTTTATACGCTTTGGTTTGTTGATCAAAGACCGTGGTTGACGGCATTGAAACAATGCGGACAGCAATGCCTTGCTGCTTAAGCAACTCTGCAGTTTCTAATGCAATCGCTACTTCAGACCCCGTTGCAATTAGAACGGCTTGTGCATTTTTATCATCACGCATGACATAGCCGCCCTTGGCGATGGCTTCCGTTTGCATGGCATCGCGCTTGACGAATGGGCAGTTCTGACGACTAAAAATCAAACTGGATGGACCGTTCTTGCGCTTGACCGCTTGCGCCCAAGCCACAGCACTTTCTGTGGTGTCACACGGACGCC
>JALRCP010000121.1 GCA_023257325.1 Polynucleobacter sp.
AATGAACAAGCTATTGGCCGCATTGATGTCGGCTCTTCTCATCACGGGCGTGGCCCAAGCTCAAAGCAATGATTGGCCCACTCAAAAAGTTGTTAAATTGATTGCAGTATTTCCGCCAGGCGGATCTGTTGATCAAGTGGCTCGTATCTTGGCCCCCGCTCTTCAAAATCAACTCAAGCAAAGCGTGATTGTAGAAAACATTGGTGGTGCCTCTGGTTCCATTGGTGCAGCAGCAGTTGCCCGCGCTCAGCCAGATGGCTACACCTTTGGTGTGGTGTTTGACACCCATGGTGTGAATGAGAACATGATTGAGAAGTTGCCCTACAACACCAAAACTGATTTGACGACTGTGACCATGATCGGTACGGCCCCGATGGTGTTAACCGCCAGTAAAAATTCTGGAATTACCAGCTTCAAACAATTATTGGCCGATGCAAAAGCCAAAAAAGCCAACAACTACGGCTCAATTGGAACAGGTAGCTTAGGACATTTGGCTTTGGCCTCCTTGGCCAAAGATGCCAAATTTGATTGGACCCATGTGCCTTACCGTGGCGGTGGTCCTTTGATGCAAGATGCATTGGCAGGTCATGTTCCTTTGGCGATTGGTTCATTGTTCTTGGTCAAACCTCACGTGGATGCCGGTGGTGTGATTCCTTTGGCAGTCACAACAAGCAAGCGTTCCCCAGAAATGCCTAATGTGCCAACGATTGCTGAAAGCGGTTACCCTAATTTTGAAGCGCCCGCATGGTGGGCCATCATTGCACCAGCAAAAACTCCTGCAGCGATCGTCAATCGCATGCATGAAGAAGTTGCTAAGGCTTTGAAGAACCCAGAAATTGCCCAACGCTTGAAGTCTCAGGGCATTGAAATCACTGCCTTAGGTCCTAAGCCAGCACAAGAGTTTGTGAACAAGCAGATTGATGTATGGGGTGCTTTCATCAAAGCCAACAACATCAAAGCGACTAATTAATCGCAAGCAATGACAGAACGCTTAGTTCCCTATCAGCCGCTGGACTTGAGTGAGCCAGCGGATTTGGTGGCGGCCATCCGTGAACGTCGCGGTGGCCAGTTCATCAATTTAGACCGCATGCTCTTACACAGTGCACCCTTTGCAAGAGGTTGGAATGCATTCTTAGGTGAGGTACGCAACAATCTGACACTTGATCCTAAGTTACGTGAGTTGGCCATGTGTGGTGTGGCTATTTTGAATCGTGCAGAGTATGAGTTCATTCATCATGCTCCGGTATTCTTAAGCGCTGGCGGTAGTCAAGAGCAAGTCGCTGCGATGCGCTCGATGGGTTCAAAACCCATGCCTGAAAACTTGTTTTCCAAAGTGGAAGAGGACGTTATTGACTTGACCATTCAAATGACTCGATCGATTGAGGTTGAACCTGCATTGATGCAAAGACTTCAAAGCACATTGGGCAATGAGTCTTTGGTTGAGTTGGTGGGGGTGATCGCCACCTACAACATGGTGTCAAGATTTTTGGTGGCTTTGCAAGTCACGCCTGAGCACTGAACTGAGCAATTCCATTAGCCGAGTCTTGACTCGGCTTTTTTATGGTCCTTAGTCCTGAGGGGTTAGCCATTCAGCTAATAGCTGAATGCCATCAACTTCACTAAGATAATTGGCAAAACCTAGATCAATAAACACCTGAAAGATAAACAATTTTGAGTCATTTAGGACATGTCTACATCATTGACGACGACGCTTCCATGCGCAGTTCGCTGACCCGCATGTTGAGTAGCTGTCACTATTCTGTTGAGGCTCATGAATCACCTGAAGTATTTTTAGAAAAATCTATTCCAGTTTCACCAGCAACGATTTTGTTAGACATGCGCATGCCGACCATGTCGGGGGTTGAGCTACAAAAAAAATTAAATGAGATGGGTCGTCAAACGCCCATCATTTTTATTTCTGGTGAATCCATGCCGCATGAGATTGTCGTCGGCATGAAGCAAGGCGCCATCGATTTCTTGTTTAAGCCATTCAATTTGGATGATTTACTCAAATCCATTCATGGTGCGATTGAAAAGGACAAGGAATTATTCCAGTCCATGACCCAATCGCTCACAGTCAACCAGCGCTATGACTCTCTAACTCCCCGAGAAAAAGAGGTGTGCGCATTATTGGTCGATGGTTTGATGAATAAAGACATTGCGGTACGTTTAGGGACAACGGATGCCACTATCAAAGTCCATAAATCGAGGGTGATGGAGAAAATGCAAGCGGATTCTTTGCAAGAGTTGGTCCGCTTGTTTTCTTTGGTTAAAAACAAGGCATGATGTTAAAGTAGCAAAAACGATGGGCTCAGCCCACACGGAGACAGTATGGCGCTAGGATCAAAAAACAAAATAGACATTCTTCCTGAAATTCAAGGGAAAGTGATCAAAGCTGCTCGTGAAAAACTCAGATTGGACCCTCAGCAGCTGGCTCATAAAGCCTGCCTGTCTAAAAAACACATCACTGAGTTAGAAGAGGGCGGAATCTCAAGCTTCTACTCTGAAACTCACAAAATCACTGTCGCCAAAAAAGTTGCCAAAATTCTAGAATTAGATGAATCTCAAGTCTTGGTTCATCCGGATGGTGATGCAGCTCAACAAGAATCCTTACCTTTTGATACGGTCACTTCTGACGCAGAGACACTTCCTGAGGTGAGTGCCGATGAGCCAGCCCCAGTTAAAAAGTCTGCGCTCAAAGTGGCTCCTACTGCAGAAAAAGTCACTTTAGAAAATCTTCAGTCGGGCGGTGAGATGAACACCTCTCGTCCAAGCTCTAATCGCAGCAAGCGGAACTGGATGCCTGTATTGTTGATAATTTTGGTGGTGGTGGGTCTTTATTCCAGCAAAGATGAAATCACTGCTTTGTTTGTTTCTCCACCCCAAGCGCCTCAAGCAATTGCAGCCGAGGGAAGCTCAGAAGCGAAACCGGAACAAGATGGTTCAGCCAACAGCAATACTAATACCAACACAAGTGCTAATCCAGGCACCCAAGCTCCTACTGCCAGCGCTTCAAATACAGCGCCGTTGCCTACCGATGTCAGTTGTCCCAAAGCAGATGCAAGT
>JALRCP010000129.1 GCA_023257325.1 Polynucleobacter sp.
AGGCGATCACTGACTAAAATAAATAATGTGCTGTCAGGGGGTTCTTCTAGATTCTTTAAAAGTGTGTTGGCGGATACGGCAGGTAGCGTTTCAATGGAGTTAATCAAAACCACGCGTTGAATTCCCCGGTGGGGTGAGGTCGTAATACCATCCAAGGCTTCTCTGATTTGGTCGACTTTGATCACCACACTGGCCTTTTTATCAGCCTTTTCCTCACCCTCATCATCAGCTTTTTTCTTGCCTCGCTTGGGTTTATCTTCTAACCCATCGCCCTGCATTTCTTCTTGAGGCAATAAGTGCGCTTGACTCTCAGGTACCACACCCACAAAATCCGGGTGATTTCCAGTATCAAACCAATGGCAGGCCTCGCAGACACCGCATGGTTTTGAATGAGTGCCTTCGCTTGATTCACACAACAAACCTTTTGCCAAGTGAAGGGCAAAATCCAACTTGCCTATCCCTGCTTGCCCATGCAAAAGGACTGCATGAGGCATGTTGCCAAGCTTCATTTCAAGCCAAGCAGACTCAAACCAAGGATGGAGTACTTTCTTCATAGTCTCAGATTATATCGGCTCTAATAGATAAAATTAATGATAAAAATATCATTAATAATCATATCTTTATGATGATATTTTGAAGTAAATTCCAAATATGATCTTTGCTTTGGTTGGCGTCAATGATTTCAAATCGGACTGGATCATCTTTGGCTCGACGCAAATACTCTTGCCTGACTTGCTCAAAAAAGGAGGCATTGAGTTGTTCAAACTTATCCGGGTCTCTCGCGGCACTTCTGCGTGCCTCAGCGATCTCACTGGGTAGGTCAAACAACAGAGTCAAATCTGGTTGAAGCAAGACTCGCTTCTGCCCTCCTTCACCAGCCCTTGCATCTGGCAGTCTCATTTGTACCCAAACCTCTAATTCATACAATTTGCCCAAATCAAGGCCTCGACCACCGCCTTGGTATGCAAAACTGGCATCCGTGAACCGATCGGAAATCACAATCTTGCCTGCAGCCAAAGCCGGCTCAATGACTGTGGCCAAATGCTCGCGCCTGGCAGCAAACATCAATAAAGCCTCGGTCTCTAGATGCATCGAATGATGCAAAAGGATTTCTCTCAATTGCTCACCCAAAGCAGTTCCGCCTGGCTCACGGGTCAAAACAATCTCATGCTGAGGATACTTTTTACCCAATGCATCTGCAAATGCCTGAATATGGGTGCTTTTACCAGCCCCATCAATTCCTTCAAAAGTGATGAACAAGCCTGGAGCATTATTAGAGTTCGCGAAAAGAGACATGGGCAATGAAGGTCTATAGTGGGTTACTTTTTTAACTGATACTTTCTAACAGCTTCATTATGCGCTACCAAGGTCTCAGAGAAAGCACTTCGACCATCCCCTTTGGCGACAAAATAAATGGCTTTTGAATTGGCGGGTTGAGCGGCTGCCATCAAAGCCCCAAGCCCCGGCATCGCAATGGGGGTGGGTGGAAGTCCATAGCGGGTGTAAGAGTTATAAGGGCCATCACGTAACAAGTCTTTTTTACGCAAATCGCCATCAAACGCAAAACCCAGACCATAAATGATGGTGGGGTCTGTTTGAAGCTTCATGCCAAGCTTTAATCGATTATTAAAAACAGCTGAAACCAATCCTCGATCTTCAGGGTGACCGGTTTCTTTTTCAATGATTGAAGCCAATTTCAATAAATCATAAGGCGACTTGACAGGCGAATCATTGTCTCGGCTAGCCCATGCCTTGTTCAACTTCTCTTGCATGGCCCCATAGGCTTTTTGATAAATCTGAAGATCGGTATCCCCCGGTTCAAAAATATAGGTGTTGGGGAAAAATAGGCCCTCTGGATGAGTTTCCTTTGCGCCGAGCTTTTTCAATATCTGCTGACCCGTCAAACCCTGAGTTTCTTTTTTTAGTTCCTTTTGAGCCTCCACTGCCTGCTTGAATTGCAAAAAGGTCCATCCCTCGACCAAGGTCACTGAAAGCTTGACGCTGTCACCGCGGGCCATTTTAAGTGCCACTTGAGCCAAACTCGATCCTGGGGCAAAGTCATACACCCCTGCTTTGAGTTTCTTACCTAAAAATAAACCACGAACCACCACTTGCATCGAGACATTGTTGACCCAGAGACCTTGCTCCGATAACTGCTTGGCCACACTTGAAACATTTGAGCCTGGCAAGACCCTGACTCTCACAGCTCCCTCAGGAGTCAATGTCAATCCGCGATCAGGCACCGCAGATTGAATAAAAGCAAAATAAGTGAATGAAAGAGCCAATACCAAACAAAGGATGGCAATGGCCTTAAGAATAGGCTTTGAAAATAGGGTTGTGAACAATCGGAATACCTGAATCATGCATCTATGATAAAAGGATATCTAAGAAGACTTTTAAAATAATGCATATGTCAGAAAATACCTCATCAAACCAGACTTCCAGACTTTGTTTACTCAAAGAATGGGCCCTTATCACCGTCACAGGGCCTGATGCGACCGACTTTTTACAAAGTCAATTGACCAATAGCGTCAAAAATATTCAAGTAAGCCAACTTGGCTCAATCTCCAAACTTCAAGAGCAACATCGATTCGCCGGCTATTGCTCTGCCAAAGGGCGACTCATGGCCAGCTTTTGGATCACTCGCCACCACATTCAAAACGATGCCGGTGAAACCATCTCTCAATACCAATTACTAATGTCTGCTGATTTAGCAGCAGCTCTTGCGAAACGTTTGAGTATGTTTGTCTTGCGATCCAAGGTCAAAGTCCTCGATTGCAGTAACACGCATGCTGTGTATGGCCTAATCACTGAAAACCCTGAAGAGCCCGCGATCTTGCAAAGTCTCACTCAGCAAAACGCCTCTGAACTTGGCATAACTCTGGCCGAGTTACCCAGCGTTTCAAGTCATGGAGTGAATACCAAGCGCCATCTGATCACCGCCCCTTTGGCTGACATAGCCCAAATCGCAACAACCATCTCAGCAGAGCAGGAACAAAGTTCTAAAGTGTTGTGGGACTGGTTAGAGATTCAGAGTGGGATTCCAAGAATCACTCAAGCTACTTTTGAGCAATTCGTGCCACAAATGGTCAATATGGAATCATTAAAAGGCATTGATTTTCAAAAGGGTTGCTACCCCGGGCAAGAGGTGGTGGCCAGAAGCCAGTATCGCGGCACCATCAAGCGACGTTTGCAGTTGGCTCACCTTCAACATGCCTCTGAGATTGCAGTAGGTACAGAGATATTTCATAGCGATGACCCCAGCCAACCTTGTGGTCTCGTGGTTTTAGCGGCTCGCCACCCTTTGGTGGCTGAAAGAATCGATCTTCAAGTGGAATGCAAGCTCGAAGCGCTCAATACCGGTTCTATCCATTTGGGAGCTCCCACAGGACCCCAACTAAATTTTTCAGCGCTGCCCTACCCTTTAATCGAGATTTAGTTCTACTTCACCATGTGCTTGATTCTGACCTCTTGGCAATCTCATCCAGATTACCCCTTGGTCGTGTTGGCCAATCGCGATGAATTTTATGAGCGCGCTACCGATCCCATGCACTGGTGGGAGGATCACCCTCATATTTTGGCAGGTCGAGATCGTGCCGATGTAGCCGGTGAATCAGGCACTTGGATGGGCCTGAGTAAAACTGGACGCTTTGCAGCTTTGACCAATGTGCGTGCGCCCAGTGAAAAAAATCCCGACGCCAAAACACGTGGGGAAATCACTGCTCAATTTTTGAAATCCTCAGTCTCTCCAGAGACTTTTATACAAGATACTGGTGCGAAATTTAATCGTTACAACGGATTTAATTTATTGGCGGCTGATTTATCCATGCCAACCCCCAGTTTATTGTGGCTGAGCAATCGCGTTCAGATGGGTCAATCTGTGCGCCCCAGAAAGACCATGAATCCTCAACATCTGACCCCTGGTATTTATGGTTTATCCAATGGCATGCTAGATTCTCCTTGGCCTAAAGTTCAGCATCGCGTGGGAGCCTTTGCCCAACTCTTGGCCATGGACACTGGAAGCTTCCAGCGCGCCGATCATTATCTACGCATGATGGAAGACATGACTCAAGCTCCCGATGACTATTTGCCTCAAACAGGGGTATCTTACGAATGGGAAAAGGTTTTGTCTTCAGCGTTTATCAGAACTCCTCAATACGGCACCCGCGCAACTTCTTTACTGCGCATTCGACGAGATGGACAATTTGAAGTAATTGAAAAACGATTTGATGCCCAGGGTGAAATCGGTTGCCAGACTTTTGAAGGTCAGCTAGAAAACTTTTTACCCGTTAAAGCCTAAAATTTAATGGCCTGCCCAAACGATCGGTGGATATGCGAATCATCTTTTGGGTAAGTCTTTGAAGTATTTAAATGTGGCGCTCCCCATGCAGCAAACACGGTCACGTTCATCATAGAGTTTGGCTTCAACAAAAGCCAGCGTGGGCGTTGCGTGAACTGTTTTGGCAGCCACTCGCACCACCCCTTGGGCTGCTTGCATGAAATTCGCTTTCAGTTCAATGGTGACTACACCGCGCCCTGCTTCATCGGCAGCGCGAGCCGCCACCGCCATGCCCACATCCATTAGCGTCAGAAGCACCCCACCATGTGCTACTTCCCAACTATTTTGATGTTCAGGCTTGAGTGACAAAATGACTTCACCCTCACCCAATTCGGCCCGCAAACAACGCACGCCCAATAGTTTTAAAAACGGAACATCCAGTTCCACGCCCAATTCTTTGAGTTGTTTTTGATCCATAGCCATATCTTAATCGGGGTTATCCAGGTCATAAAGAACTTTTCTGCAAACAATCTAAAAGCTCCCTAGAATAAGTGATCAGAAAAAATATTATTTATGGCCTTTCATTTAGCTCCCAGCGATTCAATCGAGCTGGTTCAATACATTGCTCCTACCCCTATCCCAGAACCATATTGGGTTGGGTTTTCTGAATCTGTGGCCAGGCTATTGGAAATTCCCTGCCAAGACGGTTTGCCTTTGAATCCAGAGTATTTACAACTGTTGGCAGGCAACCAAACGCAATTGGTCACAGAGGGCAAAACTTTTGCACCCTTCGCAACGGCTTACAGTGGGCATCAGTTTGGGGTGTGGGCTGGCAGATTGGGTGATGGCCGCGCCATTTACTTAGGCGATATTCAAGGGCAAGAAGTTCAACTCAAAGGTGCTGGGCAAACCGCTTATTCGAGAATGGGCGATGGTCGAGCGGTCCTGCGCTCATCAATTCGAGAGTTCTTATGCAGTGAAGCCATGCACGCCTTGGGCGTCCCCACTTCAAGAGCATTGGCGGTGGTGGGGTCTGATATGGCCGTTGCACGAGAAACGCTCGAAACAGCCGCCGTCTGCACCCGTGTAGCGCCCAGCTTTTTGCGCATTGGCCACATCGAACATTATGGTCAAAACCAAATGCACGATGCCTTGCGTTTGACTTTGGATCATTTAATTGAACATCACTATCCAGAGTGCGCTAATGAATCTACGCCTTATCTGAAACTCCTAGAGCAAATCGCTGTAAGAACCGCTCGCATGGTGGCTCAATGGCAATCGCTTGGGTTTTGCCATGGTGTTTTGAACACTGATAACACCAGCTTATTAGGATTGACCTTGGACTATGGCCCTTTTGGATTTTTGGATAATTTTCAGATTGATCATATTTGTAACCACTCAGATCAAGGAGGTCGCTATGCTTATCATCGACAACCTGAAATCTTGCACTGGAACTTGTACTGCCTGGCCAGTGCAATGCTACTCCCTTTGCAAGAGGAGTTGCAACGAGTGCATGGCTGCAGTGAAGAAGCCAGTATTGAAATGATTAAATCGACTTTGGATCAATTCAATCGTGAATATGCCTTGCACTGGCAAAGCCTTTTTAGACGTAAATTAGGTTTGAAAACAGCGCTTGCCGAAGACTTGCCTTTACTTGAGCAGTTGATGCAAGCACTGCATCAGCACCAAATTGATTACACCTTATTTTTTAGAAATCTCTCTGAAGGTCTGGGCGTGCCACATGCCTTAGAAACATGGTATGAACGCTATGCACAACGCCTTGAGATTGAAACTGAAAGCCAAGACCAGCGTTTAGAGCAAATGTGCCATGTGAATCCCAAATACATCTTACGCAATCACTTGGCTCAAAGAGCAATTGAACGGGCGCAGAAGAAAGATTTTTCAGAGGTTCAAAAACTTTTAAAAATTTTGGAATCCCCCTTTGCTACTCAAGCAGTCTCTGAGGAATACACGCAAGGCCCTCCTCCAGAATTAGCGCATTTACCCATCAGTTGCTCTTCATGAGATTTTTAATCATTTTCTAGTCATTACCACCACACCATTCACTCGTACAATCAAGCCATGAAGAAAACGGATCAAGAGTACCAAGCCACACTCAGTGATATTGAGTACCGTGTCACCCGGCAAGCGGCGACAGAACGACCCTTCACCGGTCGCTACTGGGACCACTGGGATAAAGGTCAATATCTCTGTGTGTGCTGTGGCACCCCTTTATTTGCATCTGAGACAAAATTTGATGCAGGTTGTGGTTGGCCCAGTTATTTCCAGCCTTTGTCTGGGGATGTAATTGATGAACATCGTGACACCACCCATGGCATGATTCGCACCGAAGTGCGTTGTAAAAATTGCGATGCTCACTTAGGTCATGTGTTTGAAGATGGCCCTGCCCCAACAGGTTTAAGGTACTGCATCAACTCAGCTTCGTTAAAATTCAAGGATGAGGCTTGATTAAGCGTTTATGACACCTTATATCTTTTCAACAATTCTTAGAATCAATGGTTAAAAAGTGATTTATGAAATTCTTATTTGATTTACTGCCGGTTATCTTGTTTTTCGTTGCATTCAAGATGGCCGACATTTATGTTGCCACAGCAGTGGCCATCATTGCCACCATCGCTCAGATTGGGTGGTTAGGCTTGAAATACCGCAAGGTTGAGCCCATGCAGTGGGCCAGCTTGGGCTTGATTGTGGTGTTTGGTGGTTTGACGATTGGTTTACAAGATAAAACCTTCATTCAGTGGAAACCCACCATTTTGTATTGGTTGTTTGCCGTAGGCTTGTGGGCCAGCATGGCATTTTGGAATAAGAATTTGATTCAAATGGCCATGGGCAAGCAATTGGCATTTAAGCCCGAAGCGGATCAGAATCTCTGGCCTCAGTTGAATGTCGCTTGGAGCTTATTTTTCCTAGGGATGGGTTTACTGAATCTGTATGTGGCCTATCAGTTTGATGAAGCCACTTGGGTTAACTTTAAGTTATTTGGGGGCATGGGACTTCTCTTGGCCTTTGTCATCGCTCAGGGCTTTTGGTTAAACAAGTACATCGATCATGATGTCCATCATGAATAAGCTTTATGTCCAGTAATCACGCCCGGATCGAGAAATACGAGCAAACGCTTCGCGCCGCATTGCCCATTGAATCCTTGCGCATTGAAGATGAAAGTCATCTGCATGCCGGTCATGCAGGGGCCCAAGGTGGTGCGGGTCATTTTCGTATTTGGATCAAGTCTCCCGCTTTTGAGGGTCTTAGCCGTGTGGCACAGCACCGCCTAGTGTATGATGCTTTATCGGCTTGGATGCCCCATGAAATCCATGCTTTAGCCATTATTACTAACTGAAAATCATCATGAAATTACTTTCTACTTTGGCAGTTTCTGTGGCCTTAACGGCCAGTATTGCAACCCCTGTTTTGGCACAAAATGCGGCCGTTGTGAACGGTAAGGCCATTTCTAAATCCAAGTTAGATAAATTGATCGCCAACTCTGGTCAAGGCACCAACCCTGAATTGCGTGAACGTGCTCGCGATATGTTGATTACTCGTGAATTGATCAATCAAGAAGCAATCAAACGCGGCTTATTGAACAATGAGAACATCCAAGAGCAATTAGATCAAGCGCGCTTGAATATTTTGGTAGGAGCTGTCTTTGAAGACTACATCGCCCGTGACGGCGTGTCTGAGGCTGAACTCAAAGCATCCTATGATCAAATCAAAGGTCAATTTGAAGGCACTGAGTACAAAGTTCGTCACATTTTGGTAGAAAAAGAAGCTGAGGCCAAAGCCTTGATCGCCAAAATTAAAGCGGGTGAGAAATTTGAAGATTTGGCCAAAGCAAATTCGAAAGATCCAGGATCTGCTGTGAATGGCGGTGATTTGGATTGGATGACGCCTCAAGCTTTGGTACCAGAGTTCTCCAAGGCAATGGCTGCTCTGAAAAAAGATCAAATGACCGACAAGCCCGTGAAGTCACAGTTTGGTTATCACATCATTCGTGTGGATGATGTGCGTGAAGCCAAGGTGCCAAGTCTGGCTGAACTCAAGCCTCAACTGATTCAAATGATGAGTCAAGATCAGAACTGGCAACGTGGCAAGTTTGAAGAGATGCTCAAAAAACTTAAAGCGAAAGCCAAGATTCAGTAAGCCCCAGGCTACAAAGTTATTTAGTTAGAGCCCTACTACCATAACAAAAAAGTACAAAGCCATCTTTTTAAAATAAGATGGCTTTTTTACTTGAATCATTTGAAAGAAGTTTGCCATGAGTTTGCATCGTCAATTACAACAATTAGCGGCCAATCATCAAAGCATCAAGGTGGGTTTGATTGGCGCTGGTAAATTTGGCTCCATGTATTTGTCACAAATACCCAATACACCAGGCGTTCAGTTGGTGGGGATTGCAGACTTGTCTCCTGTGGGCGTTAGAAAGAATCTAGATCGCGTGGGCTGGAAAGACGAACAATCCAATGCCAAGTCTTTGGATGATGCGATCAAAACAGGTCAAACGCATATTTCAGAGGACTGGCAAGCACTGGTGAGTCATCCAGCCATCGATGTGATTGTGGAATGTACTGGTCACCCCATTGCTGCGGTTGATCATTGTTTGTTGGCATTCAAACATGGAAAACATGTCGTGAATGTGACGGTTGAGGCCGATGCTTTTTGTGGCCCTCTACTCGCCAAAAAAGCTGAAGAAGCGGATGTAATTTATTCATTGGCCTTTGGTGATCAACCCGCTTTGATTTGTGATTTGGTCGATTGGGCCAGAACATGTGGCTTCCCAGTGGTGGCTGCAGGTCGCGGTCACAAATGGTTGCCACATTTCTCCGAATCAACCCCTGAGACTGTTTGGGGTAACTATGGCTTAACACCCCAGCAAGCTGAACGTGGAGGCCTCAACCCTAAAATGTTCAATAGCTTCTTGGATGGTTCAAAACCCTCTATTGAAAGCACGGCTGTGGCCAATGCTACAGGTTTATCGGTTCCGAGCAACGGCTTGCTCTACCCGCCTGCTAGTGTAGAAGACATTCCATTTGTAACACGCCCTATTTCTGAAGGGGGTGTGCTCGAGAAAAAAGGCATGGTCGAAGTCATTTCTTCATTGGAAGCCAATGGCCGAAAGATTCCTTATGACATCCGCATGGGTGTTTGGGTCACCGTTGAAGCAGAAACCGATTACATCAAGAATTGTTTCGAAGAATACAACGCGCACACAGATCCCAGTGGCCGATATTTCACCTTATACAAGCGTTGGCATTTGATTGGTTTAGAAGTTGGTATGTCAGTGGCCAGCGTGGCTTTACGTAAAGAAGCGACGGGTGTGGCTCATTGCTGGAATGCTGATGTGGTGGCGACCGCCAAACGAGATCTTAAACCCGGTGAACTATTGGATGGTGAAGGTGGTTACACAGTTTGGGGCAAATTATTACCAGCAGCCAAGTCAGTGGCGATGGGTGGACTTCCATTAGGATTGGCGCACGATATTAAGGTAGTTCGCCCAGTCAAAAAAGGTCAATCCTTGTGCTGGGATGATGTGGCAGTAGATATTAATACCCATGCCTACAAGATCAGAAAACAGATGGAAGATCTGTTTAAGAGTTAAATTTTTGAATATAAATGGATTATTTATATCAATAGATAATTTTCTTGCCGAGCATTTTCAGACCTCAGTCCTGGTACCCAGGTTTTGGTGGGTAGCCCGTATTTCTTTTCTAAATAAGCTGCTCTGCCCTTCACGTCTTTCCAGTCAACCTCCAAATGAGGTCCTTTGAATGCGATGACCACGATATTGCAGTCATGCACTTGCTGAAACACCATGACCCGATTCTGAAAGGCATTGCAGATGTTTCTGATATTGGTTTTGAAGCTTTTATGGTTGCCGAATAAGTTGACAGTCATGACCCCTGGTTCTTTGAGGCTGTCATAACAGCCCTGATAAAACTCAGGGGAACTCAAAGCAGGTCCTCTGGCCGTCGCATCGTATAAATCTACCTGGAGCAAATCGATGCTTTCTGAGTTTTTCTTGGTGGTGACATATTTAAGAGCATCACCTTGAATAATTTCTAGGTTTTTATTAGGTGGTGGTAATTCAAACATAACCCGAGCCGCCAGAATCACTGCAGGATTGAGGTCAACCGCAGTGACTTGTGCTTTCGGAAAATGCTTATGCGCAAACTTAGTCAAGGCTCCCGTTCCCAAACCCAACTGAACCATGTGGAATGGTTTCTTCTGTTTATTAACTTGTTTTTGATTCAGTCTTCTGTCATTGGGGTCCAGGAAGAGTAAGCCCGCCATCATTTGTTGGGCGTATTCCAACTCAATATAGTCCGGTTGATTGATGCGCATGGCGCCTTGAACCCACCAAGTACCAAAGTGAAGAAATCTAACGCCCTTTTCTTCTGAGAATGTGACGGGTGCAAACTCTGGTTTGGGATCTTTGTTTGATTTCTTTTTAACTGACTGTTTTTTTATTTGTTCTTGAGCCATGGTGGCCTCCGATAAAAGAATAAGGCTCAACGCTTGTTGAGCCTTATAGGGTAGTTCTTGCATTAATTAAAAGGCAAAGACTTATTTAGTCCAAGCCCTGGCATTGCGGAACATGCGCATCCATGGGCTTGCGCCATCTTGAATGTCATGCCATTGCTTTGGAGCCCAGCTCATTTGAACAGTTCTAAACACTCGCTCGGGATGAGGCATCAAGACTGTGAAACGTCCGTCTGG
>JALRCP010000153.1 GCA_023257325.1 Polynucleobacter sp.
GCCCACAGTTTATACAGCCAGTTTGGCCAACTAAACATAGTACCTCCAAAATAAGTACCGTTACCTCCAGGGCGTGTTGGGCTCAACGGCAGAGCCATAGGGCCTCGCACCCTACCGATATTGCTCACCATATACCTACGGTTTACAAGCAAGTGATATACCCCTGCCAGGCTAAAACTGGCACTCCCAAGGGGATTCGAACCCCTGTATCCACCGTGAAAGGGTGGTGTCCTAGGCCTCTAGACGATGGGGACCCTGGACTTACGGTACTACAATTCTTACAGTTATTACAAAGACTGGTGGAGCTAAGCGGGATCGAACCGCTGACCTCTTGCATGCCATGCAAGCGCTCTCCCAGCTGAGCTATAGCCCCTTAATTAGATGACCTTAATTAATAAGCTCAAGCAATCAAGACCATAATTCTAGCTTATTTTTATGCTTCTTTGCAAGCGCTGTTTTGTTTCTTCTATACCAATCAATGAGATAACTGCATCCAAAGCAGGCGTCTGAGTCGTTGCAAACAGGGCATAACGCACCGGCATGGCCAAACCAGGCATTTTCAAGCCATGCTTGGCCAAAACCACCTTAAAAGCCGCTGAAACAGCCGCTTTTGAGCCATCACCCAGGTCTAACTCAGACATAAAGTCAGCAATCGCTGGGTGAACTGAACTGGGAACATTGGCCTCTAAATCAGCTGCTGAATGTTGTGGCGGATCCATGTAGAAAAGTCTGGCTCCTTCAGCAATTTCAATCAAAGTATTTGCACGATCTTTCAGGATATTCACCACACCCACAAAGTCAGGGCCATGATCTATCTGAATCCCTAGATTTTGAGCAAAAGGTCGAGCTCTTTTGGCCAAGTCGGCGGCATCTGTCTGTTGGATGTATTGATGATTCAACCACAGTAATTTTTCTGGATTATGTTGTGCAGGAGATTTACCCAAATGATCTAAATCAAACCATTCAATGAATTGTTCTTTGGTAAAAACTTCCGCATCCCCATGAGACCAACCTAAACGAGCCAAATAATTCAATACAGCTTCAGGCATGTACCCTTCACGCTCGTAATCTCTAACGCTCATCGCACCATTGCGTTTACTCATTTTTTCACCTTGATCATTGAGTACTGTTGGCAAATGAGCGTAAACCGGCAACTGGCCGCCTAAGGCTTGCAAGATATTAATTTGTCTTGGTGTGTTATTAACGTGATCATCCCCACGAATCACGTGAGTAATTTTCATATCCAAATCGTCGACCACCACACAGAAGTTGTATGTAGGTGTGCCATCGGGTCGTGCAATGACCAAATCGTCTAACTCATCATTGCTAATTTCAATGCGCCCCTTCACTGCATCATCCCAAACGACACTGCCACCGATTGGATTTTTAAAACGAATCACTGGTTTGATGTCCGTTGGAGCGGGTGGCAAATCTTTACCCGGCTCAGGACGCCAAAAACCGTTATAGCGCGGCTTTTCTTTATTGGCCATTTGCTGCTCACGCAAAGCATTGAGTTCTTCTTCACTCATGTAGCAGTAATAAGCCAAACCATCTTTAAGCATTTGCGCAATGACTTCGCGATAGCGATCCATACGCTGCATTTGATAGAAAGGACCCTCATCAATATCAAGACCTAACCAACGCATGCCTTCAATGATCACATCGACAGCTTCTTGGCTTGATCGCTCCTGATCCGTATCTTCAATACGCAAAATAAAGTCGCCTTTCATCTTGCGCGCAAAGGCCCAAGGATACAAAGCGCTTCGAAGGTTACCTAGGTGAATAAAGCCCGTTGGGCTGGGTGCAAATCGTGTTCTAACTGTCATAAACAGGATTATCTCATTGACGAGATAAAAGACTTATTTTTTAGCAGAAAGACTCAATGGCTTCTGCCTTGTTGCAATCAACCCGCCAAGCAGCAAAGCCAAGCCAGAGAACAATAAACCTCTTGCTAAACCACCCTGGCCATCAGAAATCCATCCTGCGATGGTTGGGCCAACGATTTGTCCGGCAGCAAAGATACTTGTGAAAGCCGTGATACCTCCAACCCAATCAGAAGACGGCATGTTGTGTTTCACAAAAGCTGTCGTCGATGCAACGGCTGAAAGGAACACTGCCCCAAATAAGATGCCAGATCCAAAGATACTGAACAAAATCAGATGACTCACAGGAATGTCATAAATAGCGATTAAAGCGGGTATCAAACTAGCGATGCCAAGAAGCGTGTTCAAGATGGCCAATGATTGCCCTCCTTTGAATCGATCCAACATCCGAGACCATAAACGGGAAGACGCCATGACTGCAAAACCAAGCACTGCATAAAAAATGTTTAAAGTGCTTGATGCAAGACCTAGTTGCTTAAGTAGAGCCACTACAAAGGTCATATAACCAATGTATCCAACCCCAAACATAAAATACCCTGCCAGGACTGGGATATACGACTTCAAGGGTGTGGCAGAGTGCCCCGCTTGTTTGGGTGGAATCGCTGGAATAGAGTAAACAGGTCGAATCAGAATCACGGTAAAAATAAAACAAACGACACCCAAGGCATACCAAGAAAGTTGCCATGAGTGATCCCAGGCTATTTTGATTCCCCAATCATTAAAAAATGGCAAGATCGCGCTCGATAAAACAATACCAAGACCAGGACCGGCGTAGAAAATACCCAACATCAAACCGGATTGATTGGCATGAATAGTTCCCAACTGAGAAATCAGCACACCACCCGCCACAAAAATCCAAGCGCTGGCAATGCCTGCGATCACACGATAAATAAATAGCCAAGTCGTTTGATCTGTACATCCTGATAAAAACAGAAAAATACCTGTGATGATGGCTGAAACAGTGAAGAATTGATGCACGGACATGCGCCTCATCATTGCTGGAGAACTGAGGGCTCCGATGAAGTAACCCAAGGCATTGGCAGTGTTCATCGTGCCGGCCACAAGATAAGACCACTCCAAGTCTTCTCTCATAATAGGCAATAAAAGCCCATAAGAAAAGCGGGCCAAGCCCAAAGCAATGGCCGAGCCTAATGCCAAGGAAATTGCCGTCAAAAATGGATGTTTATTTGCAAACACTGAGCTTGATTTCATAAAGTTTCTACAATATACGATATGACAGATAAATACTTCCCAGACTCCCTTCAGGTTTTTGTTTTTGATGGCGCTCCTGTGCGCGGTGAAATTGTTCATATCCGCGACTCTTGGCAGGCCATCCTGGCCAGAAAAGATTACCCCCCCGCCGTTAAAAAGCTTTTAGGTGACTTAATCGCTGCAGGCGTTTTGCTATGCGGCACCCTCAAATTCAATGGCAGCATGATCATTCAAGCCCAAGGAAATGGCGCAGTCCGTTTATTGGTTTTGGAGTGCAACGAACATTTGGTGATTCGTGCAACTGCCAAATTAAATGATGAAATTGACTTATCGACCTTGGCTGATGATGCCAATTTGTCAGAATTGATCAATCCTGATGGCAAAGGGCGCCTGGTCATTACTTTAGACCCAGCCGATCGTCAACCGGGCCAAAATCCCTATCAAGGAATTGTGGCCTTAAGTGATCACGGACAACCTGTTCAAAGCATCGCTGAAGCCATCACTTTGTATATGCGTGATTCTGAACAATTAGAAACGCGCCTTTGGTTGGCAAGTGATGAAGAGTCTTGTGGCGGCCTATTACTTCAAAGACTCCCCAACATGGGTGGCCAACTCAAAATGGATGATGAGGTGGCTGCTGAGGGTTGGACAAGGCTTCAAATGCTGTCAGAAACTGTCACCCATGAAGAATTGCTGACTTTAGAGCCCAAAGTTCTGATGAAACGTCTTTACTTAGATGAATCGACTCACCATGGCGTCAGAAGTTTTGAAGAACGCCCTATTCAATTTGGTTGTCGCTGCTCGCGCTTGAAAGTAGCTGATATGCTCAAAATGTTAGGAGAGGAAGAAGTCAACAGCATTCTTTTAGAAAAAGATGCCGTTGAAACCAATTGTGATTTTTGTGGTCAGATTTATATTTTTGATGCGGTTGATTGCAAACAAATATTTGCCAGTCCCACAATTGTTGATGCAGTGAAACAAGCTCCAAGCTCCAAGCATTAATAAAGATTACTTGGCTTTTGCAGCCTCATCAGAGGTCGCATCATTCGCAGGCTTTTTGCTAGGCACCACCTGCACAAAGATCTCACCCTCTTTGCTCATGCCATGTTCTGCACGCGCACGCTCTTCAATCGCCTTTGTACCATCCTTAAGGTCTTTGACTTCACCAGCCAATTTGGCATTGCGCGCTGCAAGTGCGTCATTTTTATCCATTTGTTTGGATACTTGGCGATCGAGCTCATAGACTCTAAGCCACCCTCCCTTACCCAACCACAACGGGTACTGAATAATGACTAAGAGAGCCAACATGCCGTAAACAACGATGCGCATCTGGGCTCTCTCTTCAGTAGTAAGTTTATTTACTTACGTAAATTGTAGAAAGTGGATCGACCAGGGTAACTGGCAATATCCCCTAAATCTTCTTCAATACGAATTAATTGGTTGTACTTGGCAATGCGATCAGAACGTGACAATGAACCGGTTTTGATTTGACCTGCATTGGTACCAACCGCAATGTCAGCAATCGTGCTGTCTTCTGTCTCACCTGAACGATGAGAAATCACAGCTGTGTAACCAGCTCGCTTAGCCATTTCAATGGCTGCAAAAGTTTCTGTCAAAGTACCGATTTGATTCACTTTGATCAAGATTGAATTAGCAATGTTCTTCTCAATACCCTCTTTAAGGATCTTGGTGTTGGTCACGAATAAATCATCGCCCACCAACTGAATCTTCTTACCCAACTTCTCAGTCAAGATGGCCCAACCTTCCCAGTCACCCTCATGCATACCGTCTTCAATCGAAACAATCGGATATTTATCAACCAAGTTAGCAAGGTAGTTAGCAAACTCCACTGAAGTGAGTTGAAGACCTTCACCAGACAAGTCGTATTTACCGTCTTTATAAAACTCGCTGGCAGCACAGTCCAAAGCCAATAAAACATCTTCTCCAGGCTTATAACCTGCTTTTTCAATCGCCTGAAGAATGGTGTTTAAGCACTCTTCATTGCTCTTGAAGTTAGGTGCAAAACCACCCTCATCACCAACCGATGTCGACATACCTTGGTTATGAATAATTTTCTTTAATGCATGGAAAACCTCTGCACCACAACGCACGGCTTCACGAAAGCTTGTCATGCTCACAGGCACGATCATGAATTCCTGAATATCTAAACTGTTATTGGCGTGTGAACCCCCGTTCACAATGTTCATCATAGGAACAGGCAATTGCATTGCGCCAGAACCACCAAAATAGCGATACAAAGGCAAACCAGCTTCTTCAGCAGCTGCACGTGCAACCGCCATAGAAACCGCCAAAGTAGCATTGGCGCCTAAACGTGATTTGTTATCAGTGCCATCTAGATCAATCAACGTACGGTCTAAAAATGCTTGCTCACTGGCATCCAATCCCATCACCGCTTCAGCAATTTCGGTGTTGATATTCTCAACAGCCTTCAAAACACCTTTGCCCAAATAACGACCTGGCTCATCATCGCGAAGCTCGACTGCTTCACGTGAACCTGTTGAAGCACCTGACGGTACCGCAGCACGACCCATGACACCTGACTCAAGCAATACGTCACATTCAACCGTAGGGTTGCCTCTTGAATCTAGAATTTCACGACCAATGATGTCAACAATTGCACTCATGACTTTTCCCTTAACAAATTATTTGAAATCTTTTTCTAAATAAACGTTGCCATTTTTAACAACGTCGTCCAAAGCCACTAAAGTGGACAATAATTCTTTCATACGATGCAATGGCACGGCATTCGGCCCATCCGACAGGGCTTTCGCTGGATTTGGATGAGTTTCCATAAATAAGCCACTCACGCCAACTGCAACGGCTGCTCGGGCTAAGACAGGCACCATCTCACGCTGACCACCACTACTTGTTCCTTGGCCACCCGGTAATTGCACCGAGTGAGTTGCATCAAATACCACTGGGGCATTGGTTTCACGCATGATGGCCAAACTTCTCATATCAGAAACCAAATTGTTATAACCAAAAGATGCGCCACGCTCGCAGGCCATGAACATATCTTCAGGCAAACCTACTTCTTTAGCTGCTGCACGGGCTTTATCAATCACATTTTTCATATCACCCGGCGCCAAAAACTGACCCTTTTTGATATTCACAGGCTTGCCACTTTGGGCACAAGCACGAATAAAGTCTGTTTGACGACACAAAAATGCAGGCGTTTGTAAAACATCAACCACAGCAGCAACGGGTTTAATTTCATCGACTTCATGAATGTCAGTTAAAACATGAACGCCAATCTCTTTTTTTACTTTAGCTAAGATTTCAAGGCCTTTTTCCATGCCCAAGCCTCGGAATGAGGTTCCTGAAGAACGGTTGGCTTTATCAAAAGAAGATTTGTAAATAAAAGGGATGCCTAAACTTGATGTGATTTCTTTGAGCTGACCCGCCGTATCCAAAGCCATTTGCTCAGACTCAATCACACAAGTGCCTGCAATTAAAAAAAATCGCTTGTCTAAACCAATTTCAAAATCACATAGCTTCATAGATATTCCCTTTGACTTGGTCTTAGCTCTGCCTCAAGCAATGCCTTTGTGCTTTAAAGCCGCCTGAATAAATGCTGAAAATAACGGATGACCATCACGTGGAGTCGAAGTAAATTCAGGATGGAACTGAACACCAAAGAACCAAGGATGAGTGCCAGATGGCAACTCCATCATTTCTGGTAAAGACTCATTGGGTGTTCTAGCAGAAATAATTAATCCAGCTGCTTCTAATTTGGGTACATACACATTGTTCACCTCATAACGATGACGGTGACGCTCATTGACCTCTGAACCATAAATGGTCTCAGCCAAAGTATTGGGTTTGACTGGGCAACGCTGAGAACCTAAGCGCATCGTGCCACCTAAATCAGATCCCTCATCGCGTTTTTCAACACGTCCCTCTCGATCCATCCACTCAGTGATCAAGGCCACCACTGGGTGAGGTCCATTGGGTTCAAATTCAGTGCTATTAGCGCCCTTAAGACCCGCCACATGACGTGCAAACTCAATCACGGCCAATTGCATCCCCAAACAAATACCTAAGTATGGAATCTTATTTTCGCGGGCATGCCGAATGGCAGCAATTTTTCCTTCAGTGCCGCGTTTACCAAAACCACCTGGAACCAAAATGGCATCCAAACCAGATAAGCTGGAAACATCTCCGCCATCTAAGTTCTCAGAGTCAATGTAACGAATGCTGACTTTGGTCTCATTGTGAATACCTGCGTGACGCAAAGCCTCAATTAGAGACTTATAGGACTCAGTCAAATCAACGTACTTGCCCACCATGCCAATCACAACTTCATGCTTTGGATTTTCCAAGCTCTTCACCAAGCCATTCCAGACTGACAAATCAGCTGGTTGGGCATTGATGCGCAATTCCTGGCAAATCAACTCATCCAAACCTTGCTCGTGCAGCATTTGTGGAATTTTGTAAATCGTATCAACATCCCATACAGAAATCACAGCCTGTTCGCGCATATTGGCAAACAATGAAATCTTGGCTCGCTCATCCTCTGGAATGGGGCGATCAGCTCGACATAACAATGCTGTTGGCATGATGCCAATTTCTCTTAACTTCTGCACCGAGTGTTGCGTTGGCTTTGTTTTTAGTTCCCCAGCACTGGCAATGTAAGGCACCAGAGTCAAATGCACAAATGCAGTGTCCCCTTGAGGCAACCTCAAACTCATTTGACGAGCGGCTTCTAAGAATGGCAGTGACTCAATGTCACCCACGGTCCCACCAATTTCACAAATCGCGACATCGGCTTGACCATCGTGACTGGCTTTGGCACCCTTTTCTACGAAATTCTGAATTTCATTGGTGATATGAGGAATAACTTGAACAGTTTTACCTAGGTACTCACCGCGACGCTCTTTGTGAATCACTGATTCGTAAATTTGACCGGTGGTGAAATTGTTGCTCTTGCGCATCTTGGCAGAGACAAATCGTTCGTAATGCCCCAAGTCCAAATCAGTTTCAGCGCCATCCTCTGTGACAAATACCTCGCCATGCTGGAAAGGACTCATCGTACCGGGGTCAACGTTGATGTATGGGTCTAATTTTAAGAGGGTGACTTTGAGGCCGCGCGATTCAAGAATGGCGGCTAATGAGGCGGCTGCGATACCCTTCCCGAGGGAAGAAACCACACCACCAGTAGATGCTCTGAAGTTGCAAAATATTCAAGCTGTTTTCAATTTATTGCCTGATAACACACAAAAGCTGATTGCCCCAAAGGATATCAGAGACACTGTTTTCACGCTTTGGGAGAATATAGCTTTCAAACC
>JALRCP010000023.1 GCA_023257325.1 Polynucleobacter sp.
ATACAAAAAATTGTGAGTGGCGATGTTTCCTTAAGGAAATTAACATGAACTTACTTCTGATTGATGTAGGCAACACGCGCCTCAAATGGGCCATTCATCCAGGCTCAGGATTAAATACAGCATTCAAACAACAAGGTCATAGCAACTTGAAAGACTTTCCAGAACTGCTGTCTTTACCTGAATTTAAAGACATACATCAGCTGATTTATTCAAGTGTTGTTGAAGAAAATCAAACTGGTTTGTTGTTATCAGCCGTCCTTAAAACCTTACCCAAACTTCAATGCCAAAGAATTTTAGGCAACTCTGGTTTAACACACCTACCTAGTCTATATAGCGATCCCAGCCAATTAGGATCGGATCGTAGAGCAATGTTATTGGGCGCTGCCAACTTGTTACCCCATAAAAATCTCATGGTGATTGGTTCGGGCACTGCAACCACCATTGATTTTTTAATTGAAGGGCGTCACATAGGGGGCTGGATTACTCCAGGATTCCATTTAATGGCTGATAGTTTGGCAAGCAATACGGCTAATTTACCCATGATTACCGAGAGCGAAATAAATATCCCTTTGATTGAACCGGGACTAACAACAGAACATGGCATGGCACAAGGAATTTTGGCAAGTCAGCTCGGCGCTATTTCAATGGGGCGTCAATATGCCTTGAATCATAATTTAAATATTGAAGCTTGTGTTTCTTCGGGTGGCAATGCACCTCTTTTAAATGAACATCTTCAAACATGTTTAGAAGTCACCGTTTTACATGAGCCAGACTTGGTTCTCAAGGGCTTGTTGGCTTGGAAAGAAATCGGATTTTCTAAATGAATAAAAACAAACCCAATAAAAAATTAATCATTGCCATGGCGGTTTTTGCAGCCATTGCTCTTGAACTGAGTATTTTGATTATTTATAAACCCATCATCGGGCAACAAATTATTAGCTCTTGGTTTGAATCAAAACCCGAAACAGTGAGTGAATATTTAAATAATGAAAGTCCAATTCAATTATTAGCTCCAAGCAATTCAGGATCTAATCTTATTCAAGAGCGCAGTCGTTGATCGATCATGAATAAATGGGATAGCATAAGCTTGCCCTCCCCATGACTTAACCAAAGCAGTCTCAGCCAGCTGATCAATTTCGTAGTCACCACCTTTGACATAAATATCAGGCTTTACTTTTGCGATTAATTCAACCGGAGTTTTTTCAGAGAATAAAACGACTAAATCAACTGACTCTAAAGAGGCCAACAAAGCCATGCGATCTGCCTCTTGATTAAGCGGACGATCATCACCTTTACCCAGAAGTCTTACTGAGCTATCAGCGTTCACCCCAACAACTAGACTAGCACCAAGACTTCTTGCCTGAGCTAGATAACTGACATGCCCTCTATGTAAGATATCAAAAACTCCGTTAGTAAAAACAATGGGTTTAGGAAGCTTAAGTAGCTTTTCTTGAAGATTGTCTGCATGACAAATCTTTTTTTCAAAGCTGGGTAGCGGTAAGTTTTTAATATCAGCTGAAGTCATAGCCCATATCTTACAACTGACTAGAGATTGTCTAAATTATTGAGAATCAATTGAGCATGCTTTGTAATTTTTTTCTGCTCATCAAGATCAATTTTTTTTAAGTTGGCGGTCATTAGGCGGGTTCTTGGATTGGTATCAAATTCAGCTTGATGGTTGATTAAAAAATTCCAATAAAGTGTGGTCATTGGACAAGCAGTTTCACCATGACGTTCACTGGATTGATAAACGCACTTTTCACAGTAATTACTCATCCGCTTGATATATGCACCGCTAGCCACATAAGGCTTGCTTGTGAATCTGCCACCGTTGGCAAACAAAGCCATGCCTGCAGTGTTGGGTAATTCAACCCATTCAAGCGCGTCAACATAGATGGCCAAATACCAATCACATACTTCTTTAGGCAAAATCTCAGCCAACAAAGCAAAATTTCCTGTGACCATTAATCTTTGAATATGATGTGCATAACCATACTGAAGAGTTTGCCCGATCGCATCTTGCATACAAGCCATCTTAGTTTCACCCGTCCAATACCACTTGGGAAGTTTTCTTTGATGACCGTAAAAATTTTCTTGAGCCATGCCAGGCATATCCAAGTAATACATGCCTCTTATGAATTCACGCCAACCTAATATTTGACGTACGAAGCCCTCGACAGCACTCAGCGGTAAATCATTTTTTTTCCACGCATTTACAGCTGCATCCACTACTTCTTTTGGGCTAATCAGCTTTAAATTTAATGAGCTTGATAGCAATGAGTGCCATCCAAATGGCGTATTGGTCCACATGGCGTCTTGGTACATGCCAAACAATGGCAAACGCTCTGCGACGAAATGATCAAGAACCTTGAGAGCCTGATCCCTCGTAACTGGCCAAAAAAAATATTTACTCGAGCCTGGATGATCGGGATACTGCTTTTCTACCATTTCAATGACCGACTGAGTAATCGCGTCAGGAGAGAACCCAATAGGATGATCAAGATTAGTGGGTCCTTTTTTAGGATAGGGCTTTCTGTTTTGCTCATCAAAATTCCACTGATTGCCTTCCGGTTCGCCGTTTTCTTGCATCAGCACATGATGCTTTTTTCGAAGGTATCGATAAAAGTATTCAAGTCTTAATTCTTTCTTAGCTCCAGCCCACTGCTTAAACTCATCTTGAGAGCAATAGAAATGGTCATCCTCCGCGAAGGTCACTGAAATATTTAACTGTTTTGCCAAATCTTCTAATTCTTCTTTTAAGCGCCATTCACCGGGTTCCACGCAAACTAAATGCGTGATTTGGTTTGACAAAATGTGTTTTCTGAGTACATCAGTGATTGAATCTTGACTATTTTCTACGTAAGTCAAATCATATTTTTTTGCTCTCAACTCTTGAGCAAAATGCCTCATGGCTGATAAAAATAGAATGATTTTTGCTTTATGCGTCCATACGTACTGAGATTCTGTTTTTGACTCAATCATAATGACTTGATCAGTCTTTGAATCAAAATGATTAAAGGCCGAACTATCGGCCTTTAATTGGTCTCCTAATACTAAGATGAGTTTTTTCAATCGAACTCAGTCTGCACGTTTTAAGCGCCAATCTTTAACGCTTTCAGAAATATCTTGCAGAGCAGCCATCACTTTGATTCCCTCCGGCGTGCGCTTACGCAAGGCTTGATTCTCACCACCGACCCAAAGCTCAACACCTGGCGCCAACTTTTCTTTTAGTTCATTCAAGCCATCAACCATCTGGTTTTGATTCATCTGAGAAGAGAAGGACAAAGCAATGACATCAGCTTTTTGAGCTCTTGCAGCTTGTGCAATTTCTAGAATGGGAGTTTGTGTGCCTAAGGAAACGCAGACGCAACCCTCTAAAGCCATTAAAGCCTCAGCCATCAACAAACCAAGGCTGTGATGCTCTTGAGGGAATGTTGTGAGCAAAATTCTGGGTCTTGCCAAGTCTTCGTTTTGCCCAGTATGTCCTCTTGGCACTGAATTAATAGCGGTTCTAAGTAGGTGCTTGATTTGCTCTGTAAACAAATGTTCTTCATGTATTTCAAGCTTGCCTTCAGCCCAATACTCACCAATGTTCTTAATGAGTGGCGCAACCACTTCGATGACAAAGCGATCTAAACCAATTTTCATCAAAGTAGTTGAAAGCGCCAACCTCAGGGCTTCTGTTTGATGCGATCTCAATAAATCCAAATATCGGTCCATTTCTTCTTGAGAAATGGCAGATACCATGTGTACATTAGGGTCTTTAACCTGACTGGCCCGAGCACTTAATTCTTTCAGTGCCTCAATGGGCAAAGGCACTATTCGACCTGGGCGGTGCCCTAAATCCAATAATCTTTTTAAAAGTCTGAGTTTTTCAATTTGATCTGCTGGATAGACACGATCGTCATTCTTATCCCTAAGGGGAGTAGGGAAGTTATACCGTCTTTCCCACACTCTTAAAGTGTCCTTGGCAATGCCTGTATCCCGCTCAACCGCGGCAATACTCAGCATATCCGGCAAATTAGTAAATCGAACATTCATAATGTGAAAACTCACGATGTGTCGCCAAGTGAATACGAGGTATCGACGTATAAATTCTACACTGTCTTAGACATAATTTGCACATTTTTTAAATTGTGATTAATATAGGCACATATTGCTTATTTGTCCAAGACGAAAATTGATCTTGTCCAAGTCCGCAAACATATTAAAAATGGGTCGAGGAGACAACCCAATGTTGGTCGATGTTAAGAGTAGACCGAACCCCCCAAGAGTGGCGGGCAATAGTCGTGGGGGTCACTTTTTCAGGATAACCGCCCTGGTTAGCCTGTTTTTTGCATTGATGTGGTTTTCTTGGCCAAAGGATGCTCAAGCAATGACATGCTCCAAAACTCTTTCTCACACATTTTTGAGACTTCAAGATGAAGCTCCCCAAAATCTATGTCAGTACCAAGGAAAAGTGGTCCTGGTGGTCAATACCGCCAGTTACTGTGGTTTTACGAGTCAGTACGAAGGTCTAGAAAAACTCTACAGTCAATATAAAGATAGAGGGCTGGTGGTTCTTGGTTTCCCATCCAATGACTTTGGCAAACAAGAGCCTGGCAGCAATAAAGAAATTGCAGAGTTTTGCCACAACACCTACGGCGTGAAGTTCCCAATGTTTGCCAAGTCTTCTGTGACTGGTCCAGATGCAAATCCTTTGTTCAAGCATTTGATTGAACAAACCGGAACTAAACCACGCTGGAACTTTTACAAATATCTCATTGATCGTCAAGGAAAAGTGATTGATGCGTACAGCAGCATGACCTCACCCACAAGCAAATCAATGCTTGCCCAAATTGAAAAATTACTTCAGGAGAAAGCTCAATGAACGCACCAGAAAATATTTTTCTGCCTGATGTCCAATCTAGTTTGGATGAACGCAACATTGTCATTCAAAAAGTTGGTATCAAGTCAGTTCGCCATCCTGTACAACTAAAAACCAAAGCGGGCGTTCAATCGAGCATTGCGATGATTGACATGACAGTCAAGCTTCCAGGGAATGTCAAAGGTACGCACATGTCAAGATTTTTAGAAGTCTTGCAAAATGAACACCGCCCACTGGAGTTCAATACAGTTCGCGAATTAATGACTAACATGCTTAATCGCTTAGAGGCGAATGAAGGTCACATCGATTTAAAAATGCCTCTCTTTTTAAATAAAGTAGCGCCAGTATCTGGCGTTGAGAGCTTACTAGACTACGATCTTCACATCAAAGCTGCTTATGAAAAAGGCATACTTCGCTATACCTTGCAAGTTCAAGTCCCCGTGACCAGTTTATGTCCTTGCTCTAAAAAGATTTCTCAATATGGCGCACACAATCAACGATCACACATTGTGATCGCTGCTGAGCTTACCGAAAGCATGGACGCAGAAGATTTAATCAAAATTGCTGAACAGGCAGCTTCTTGTGAACTTTGGGGTTTGCTCAAACGACCTGATGAGAAGTACGTCACAGAAAAAGCTTACGAAAATCCTAAGTTTGTTGAGGATTTGGTGAGAGACATTGCTGTTGCACTTGAGAATGAGAGCAAAGTGGTGGCCTATGAAGTTTCTTCTGAAAACTTTGAATCTATCCATAACCATTCAGCCTATGCATGGTTGGCCAACGACAAACGAAATAACCATTAACCCTTTTAACCACAAGACATGAAGCCTACTGAGCGCAGTTTCTCTCCCTCCCTTATTTTTGCTCAGGGGTGTCTTGTGGTTTTCTTCTTTTTACATAACCTGAGACTTTCATGAAAATCGCCATCGTTGGAGCCGGAATTTCAGGTCTTGGTTGCGCCTACGCCTTAAGCAAATTCAAGGAATTTGAGATCACTTTGTATGAAAGTGGCGACCATATTGGTGGGCACAGCAACACAATTGATTTAGCACTGGACACTCCCGTTGGAACAATTACCCATGGTATTGATACAGGTTTTTTAGTATTCAATCAAAGGACATATCCAAGACTTCTTCGCTTGTTTCATGAGCTAAAAGTTGACATCGCGAAATCTGAGATGTCATTTTCAGTGTCCATTCCCAAAAAAGATGGCGGTACGCTTGAATGGGCAGGTACAAACATTGATTCTCTATTTGCACAACGACAAAACATCGTTAGCCCCTCCTTTTTAAAGATGGTCAAAGACATCATCAAATTCAATCGTCTATGCACTGATTTAGCCAAAGATAAAAAATTAGACAATCTTGAATTGACTGTTGGAGAATTTTTAAATAAGCACCGTTTGAGTCAGCAATTTAGAGATTGGTATTTTTTACCGATGGTGGGCGCTATTTGGTCATGCCCAGTGGCTCAAATGTTGAATTTTCCGATATCAACCATGATTCGATTTTGCTTTAACCATGGATTGATTCAAATTTCTGATAGACCGCAATGGTTGACTGTTCAAGGTGGCTCTAGAGAATACGTGAAAAAAATTGTTGCTCACCTTGAAAATCATGGCAGTCAATTCAAACGGTCTCAGGTTAAATCGGTTGTACGAAAAAATAATTCAGTTGAAATCATCACCGATACTGAAATCAACACCTATGACCACGTCGTGATGGCTTGTCACAGCGATCAAGCATTAAAAGTTCTTTCGGATGCCAGTGCCGACGAAAGCGCTATTTTGGGATCGATTCATTATCAAGATAATCGAGCTGTTCTACATACCGATAGCTCCGTTCTGCCAGAAAATAAAAAATGTTGGTCAGCTTGGAACTACGCAACGACCCAAAACGAAAATCTTCACGATCAACAAGTTTGTGTCAATTATTTAATTAATAAACTCCAACCTTTGCCAGCAGCTTGGGCAGACCAAGCAGTGATTGTTAGCTTAAACCCTGTTCAAGAACCCCAAAAAAGTAAAGTACGAGCTGACATTCAATATGCGCACCCCATTTTTGATGAAGCTGCCATTAAGGCTCAACATCAGCTACCCATGATTCAAGGCGTTCATCACACATGGTTTTGCGGTGCCTGGACAGGTTACGGCTTTCATGAGGATGGTCTTCGCTCCGGTGAACTAGTGGCTGAAGCTTTGACTGAGATGATTCACCTTCCAGCCAAGCAAGCTGTCACTGCATGAGCATTGCCAAAATATGTTTTGGGCAAGTAAGACATGCACGCCTAAAGCCTGCAAAGAATGCATTCTCTTATTCAGTATTTACTTTGCGCATTCCCATGCGCCTAAGATCCAGATCTAACAACGGAATTTCAAGTTTTGGTGTTGGCGACAACCATTGGTCTTGGTTATCTTTTTTTGATAAGGATCACGGTCAAGGAAAAGATAATTCACTGGAATGGGCTGTCAATTTAGTTCAATCTCAAGGCATTCAAGACATTGATGGTGAGGTTTGGCTACAAACTTTTCCAAGAGTACTCGGCTACGTGTTTAATCCAGTGAGTTTTTGGTTTTTTGAAAACTCCACTGGAAAACTCAAGGCGGTCTTGGCTGAAGTCAATAATACTTTTGGTGAGCGGCACTGTTACTTGTTGACCCATGAAGATGGCCGCCCAATTCAATGGGGCGAGAGCTTTTCCTCCAACAAAGTTTTTCATGTATCACCTTTTTGCGAAGTCAAAGGTCATTATCTTTTCCGGTTTTTTTCAAAGCCTGAAACTGGACAACACATCGCTCGAATTGAATACCATGATCAAGGCCCCTTATTAATCACCAGCGTGAATGGAAAAGAAAATCCATTGAATGGAAAAACACTTTTATGGTCTGCATTGAGATATCCCGCAATGAGCATTGGAGTCATTGTTCGGATTCACTGGCAAGCTCTGCGTTTGTGGCTTAAAGGTGTTAAATTCCACAGTAAACCCGCACCCCCTACTACAGAAGTTAGTCAATGAACTCAAATATTGAAGTCATCCAAGATTTTTCTGAGGCGCTTCCATGGCATGCCAAGGCGGTTCTCTCACTGTTGCAAAAAATTCAGGTGGGTACACTCAAACTTTACAGCCCATCTGGTGAACTGTATACATTCAAAGGATCTCAACCGGGTCTTGAAGCCAATATTCATATTCATGACTGGAATGTCTGCAAGGCCTGTTTAAAAGCCGGTGATATTGGCTTTTCGGAAGCGTATATTGATGGGCTTTGGGACTCATCAGATATCCAAACACTTCTCAGATTATTTTTAGCCAACAGAAATGTGATTGAAACAGCGATTTACGGTAGTTGGTGGGGTCGCTTAGGTTATCGCATCAAGCATTGGCTCAACAAGAACTCTAAATCTGGTAGCAAAAAGAACATTCATGCTCATTACGATATAGGAAATGCCTTTTACTCTCTGTGGTTAGATCCCAGCATGACTTATTCAAGTGCTTGCTTTGATCATCAAGATATTCCTCTGATTGAAGCGCAACAAAAAAAATATCAAAGAATCATTGATTCCTTAAACCTTCAACAAGGTGAAAAAATTCTTGAGGTTGGATGTGGATGGGGCGGCTTGATGGAGGCTGCCACCCTCCAAGGCATAGATATTGATTGCTTAACTATTTCACAAGAGCAAGCCAAATACGCCAAAGACCGTGTCAATCGATTAAGCACTAAAGCAGCTCAAGGCCATGCAGAAATTTTCATTCAAGATTATCGAGATCATCATGAGCAGTACGATGGAATCGCCTCCATTGAAATGTTTGAGGCAGTCGGTGAAGCGTACTGGCCAAGCTACTTTGCAATGATTAATCGATGCTTAAAACCAGGCAAAAAAGCGTGTATTCAAACGATTGTGATTGCAGATGAATTATTTGATAAATACAGAAATAGTTCTGACTTTATTCAGCAATATGTTTTTCCAGGTGGCATGTTGCCATCTATAGAAAAATTCAAAATAGCCGCCAAGAAACAAGGTTTGGTAGTTGAGTCAATCTATTCATTTGGCCAAGACTATCAAAAAACTCTGTGCCTATGGCATGAAAAGTTTAATCAACAACTTGATCAAGTCAAAGCCCAAGGCTTTGACCAAAGATTCATCAGACTTTGGAATCTATATTTGATGTACTGCGCTGCAGGTTTTGCAGAAAAGAGTACAGACGTGATTCAATTTACTCTCTCCAAGCCTCACTGACATGAGTCTTAATCAGCGCATCATTAGCTTTTACAACAAGCGCATTTGGATCATCGGGGCATCCAGCGGCATTGGCGAGGCGTGTGCCAATGCTTTTCTTAGCCATGGCGCTAAAGTAGCCATCAGTGCAAGACGAAATGAAAAGTTAGAAAAAATTAAAACTCGTTGGCCCAATGACCAATGCTTATCAATTACTGCAGATGTTCAAAATTATGAAACCATGGAAATGGCCTACAAAGCCATTGAAAATAAATGGGGCGGAATTGACTTAATGCTTTATGTTGCCGGCATTTATGAACCCATGCGTGCTGATAATTTTCAATTGAATCAAGCAAAAAGGATGATTGACACCAATCTCATTGGTGCAATGTCAGCTTGCTCAATTGTTTTGCCACGCATGCTAGAGAACAAAAGCGGGGGCATCGCCATTGTTGGTAGCGTCGCAGGGTATAGCGGACTTCCCCAAGCTTTGGCATACGGCCCCACAAAAGCTGCTCTTATTAATTACTGCGAAACACTCTACTATGATTTAAGACCTAAAGGTCTTAATGTGTACATGATCAATCCTGGATTTGTTGAGACAGAGGCTACAGCAAAAAATGATTTTGAAATGCCCGCCTTAATAAGCGCCTCTCAAGCAGCCGAAGAAATATTAGATGGCATACAAGCGGGTCAATTTGACATTCATTTTCCTAAAAGATTTTCTATCTTCCTGAAATTTCTTCGCCTTTTGCCCTATCCAGCTTATTTTTATTTACTAAAGAAATTCATCAAAATTTAAATGTTGAAGCTTCACACTCAAGCAGTTATTCATCAATTTGAATCGTTGACTCTAGATTCAATCGACCAACTTGTGGCTCTTTACGATTCACAAGCATCTTTCAAAGATCCATTCAATGAAGTTACAGGGCATCCGGCCATTCGTCGTATTTTTACCCACATGTTCAGTCAGGTGAATCACCCACGATTTCACATTAAAGACATCATTGAACAAAACTCTCAAGCATGCTTAAGCTGGGAGTTTCATTTTGAATTTAAATCATCGCCAGATAAAACCCAAACAATTAAAGGCTGCACATGGTTTGTATTTAATGAGTCTGGCCTGATTATCAGTCATCGAGATTATTGGGATGCCGCAGAGGAACTATATGAAAAGTTGCCTTACTTGGGTGGCCTAATGAAATGGCTAAAGAAAAAGGCCCAACATTAGGGCCTTTTTTGAATCAACCGATTCGGTTTATTTTTCTTTTCTCGCTTTGTTGACTAAAAAGTCCATCGCTTGAATAGCTCTTGCTTTTGAGCCCCCAGCAATTGACGGTGATGTCATATATTTACCTTGAACGGCGACGCTAGGAACCCCATCAATCCTGTAAGCCTGCGCAATTTGATTGGCAGAACGTGCTTTAGAAATAACAGTGAATGATTTAAAGGCTTTCAAGAAACTTTGTCGATCTACGCCTTGGCTCGCTACCCAATCAGTAATTTCAGCTTCAGCTAACAGTTTTTTCTTACCAACATGAATCGCTTCCATAACCTTGGCATGTAAATCTGACTTGCCTAAACTTTCTAATGCATAAAATAATTGGCTGTGAGGCAATAACTCATCTCTGAAGGCAACGGGCACTTTTTTAACCACCACATCCTTTGCTTGCTTTTTAATCCAGGCGCTTAACTCGGGCTCAAAATCATGGCAATGAGGGCAGCCATACCAAAAGAATTCTAGAACCTCGATTTTCCCCTTTGCCTCAATAGCTTGTGCTACAGGCAATACTCGATAATCAAAACCTTCTTCAATTGGGCGAGTTTGCGAAAAAGCAGAGACTGATAATCCCAAACAAATCACGCCCAATATTGAACGCTTAATCAAAGCACTGATGTTGATTGAATTCATGGTAATCAATTAGATTTATTAATTCTAATAATTGTAGAAGCAATTCCAGCACCTTGCAGACTGGCTCTCACTTTAGTAACCTCATTTTGTCCAATGTATGGGCCAACGCGCACACGCCACATCATGACGCCATCAACTTCACGCTCTGAAATCAACGCTTCTAAGCCTTGCATAGCCAATCTGGCTTTCTGACTCTGCGCTTCTTCTTGATTTCTAAAAGCGCCCGTTTGAAGCCAATATTCTGGTCCTTGTGTGGCAGCAGCAATCGATGCAATAGGATCTTTCGGAGCCGACTCGCTGGGTAAAGGTACTTTACTTTGTAACGGTTTATTCAAGTTAGGCTTGTCTTCTACTTGAATCTCCCCTTCTTCAATCGCTTCAGCTGGCTGAGATTTACTAACAGCCTCTGGCGCTCTTAAATTCAATTTGGGTTCAGGTGCGCCTTTGGTCAAAGTAATGGCAACCCCTACTGCGATGGCCAAGCCTAACAATAATCCAAGCACAAAGCCCATAAGAGTGCCTCCTGAAGAGGCACTGTGTAATTGACTATTTTGAGCACTGAGTTTCATGCTGTCTCCTCACATTTTTTCAGGTGCAGATACACCCAATACTTCTAAGCCATTGGCGATAACCTGCTTGGTTGCTGACAAGAGGGCCAAACGCGCCAAGCGAAGATTTTCATCATCCACCAACACTCTATCAGCGTTATAGAAAGTATGGAAATCGCTGGCTAAATCTCTCAGATAAAACGCCACTGAATGCGGAGTCATGTCTTTGGCAGCTTCAGCAAGCACATTAGAATATTCAGCCAAACGACTCAATAGAGTGTTGGATGCTGGGCTATCTAATAAATTGAGTGCGGCGGTTTGGAGGGTTGCCTCATCTCCAGCCCACTGCCTCAAAATTGAACATATTCTGGCGTGCGCATATTGCACGTAAAAAACTGGGTTTTCATCATTTTGCTTTAAGGCTAAATCAACATCAAACACAAACTCAGTGTCAGCCTTTCGAGAAATCAAGAAAAATCGCACCGCGTCTCTACCACGACGAATAGCATCGGCACGCTGATCATCATTCATCGATGAATCCACACCTCCAGACCATTCAATGAGATCTCTGACGGTTACATAAGAGCCCGCACGTTTAGAGATCTTTACTTCCTCTCCACCCTTCATGACTGTGACCATCTTATGAAGAACATAGCTTGGATAATCTTTTGGAATACCCCAAGATCGTTTTTGTGCAACCCCCTGAATACCCGAACGAACCCGTGCAATAGTGCCATGATGGTCACTACCTTGAATATTAATCACGTGTGTAAAACCTCTAGACCATTTACTGGCGTGATAAGCCACATCCGGCACAAAGTAGGTGTAACTACCATCAGATTTTTTCATGACACGATCTTTGTCATCGCCATCATCAGTGGTGCGTAACCAAAGAGCACCCTCGGCTTCAAAGCTCTTGCCAACTGACGCTAAATCAGCAACAACCGATGCCACACCGCCATCACTGTACAAAGATGATTCCAAGTAATAGCAATCAAATTGAACGCCAAATGAGTTCAGGTCAATGTCTTGCTCTTTGC
>JALRCP010000025.1 GCA_023257325.1 Polynucleobacter sp.
TATGCATTGGGTGCGCCTAAGTGGAAAGTCGCCTTTTCTGTGACCTTAACTGCAGCCAGAAGTGGAGTGATCACAGGCATCTTGTTGGCCTTGGCGCGTGTGAGTGGCGAGACAGCACCCTTACTGTTTACTGCACTGAATAATCAGTTCTTCTCAACGAATATGAATGCACCGATGGCGAACTTACCTGTGGTGATTTTCCAATTTGCCATGAGTCCTTATGACAACTGGGTCAATTTGGCTTGGGGTGCTGCCCTGTTAATTACGATGGTCGTATTGGGATTAAATATTTTGACCCGTGTGGTGTTTAGACAAAAAGTACAAAGTTAAAGAGCATGAGAAATATATTTGATGTTGACCAAATTCAAGGAAATGTAATGAGCGAAACCAATCAAAATCAAGAAACTGCATTGAAAAATGCCTTAGAGATTAAGAATCTTAATTTCTACTATGGTTCTTTTCAGGGCTTGAAAAACATCAACCTGGATATCGCTGAGAGACATGTCACGGCATTTATTGGACCCTCAGGTTGCGGTAAATCCACTTTGCTCAGAACTTTGAACCGCATGTATGACTTGTATCCAGGTCAGCGCGCCGAAGGTGAAATTAATTTCTATGGCAATAATATTTTGGACCCCAAGCAAGACTTGAACTTGTTACGTTCCCGCATTGGCATGATTTTCCAAAAGCCCACCCCATTTCCCATGTCTATTTATGACAACATTGCGTTTGGTGTGAAGTTATATGAATCATTATCCCGCGCTGAAATGGATGAGCGTGTTGAGTGGTCATTAACCAAAGCCGCACTATGGGGTGAGGTGAAAGACAAGCTCAATCAAAGCGGTTTGTCCTTGTCAGGCGGTCAGCAACAGCGTTTATGTATTGCGCGTGGCGTGGCTGTTAAGCCATCCATCTTGTTGCTAGATGAACCCACTTCCGCTTTGGATCCAATATCCACAGCGAAAGTAGAGGAATTGGTTCATGAACTTAAAAAAGACTATACCATTGCGATTGTGACGCACAATATGCAACAGGCGGCGCGTGTTTCTGATTTCACAGCGTATATGTATTTAGGTGAAATGGTTGAGTTTGGCAAGACAGACGAGATCTTCTTGAAGCCAAAACGCAAAGAGACTGAAGACTACATCACTGGCCGCTTTGGTTAATTAAAAGAATTTAGGAGACAGGTATGCCTGATAAACATTTATCCTCACAATTTGACAACGATCTCAACGCTCTTTGCGGCAGTTTGCTAGAGATGGGTGGATTGGTTGAATCCCAAGTATCGATGGCGATGAGAGCCTTTGCGCAACTTGATGCTGACTTGGCTGATCAAGTCATGGCCCGTGAAGCCGAAGTCAATGATTTTGAAATCACTATCGACCAGGCTTGTACTGAGTTGATTGCACGTCGTCAACCAACAGCCAGAGACTTGCGTCTAGTGATGGCAGTTTCTAAAGCCATTACCAATCTTGAGCGTGCCGGCGACGAGGCAGATCGCATAGCAAGAAGAACCAAGCACATTCTTGAAGATAGCGCTTCTCACAGTATCAATACCGCTGAAATTCGTTTGTCAGGTCAAATGGCGGTGTCATTGTTGCGCAGAAGCTTGGATTGTTTTGCCAGACTAGATACCAAAGTGGCTGCTGAAGTGGTGAATGAAGACAAGCAGATTGACGAAGAGTTCAAGGGCTTTGTGCGTAAATTAACCAGCTACATGGCTGAAGATCCAAGAACCATTTCAGTGGGCTTGGACATGTTATCGATTGCCAAAGCGGTTGAGCGTATTGGCGATCATTCTAAGAACATCGCCGAATTTGTGATTTACATCGTCAAGGGTACCGATGTGCGTCACTTGCCACATGAGCAACTCACCCAAGAGGCAAATAGCTAATTTATGGCCAGTAGCATCCTCATTGTTGAAGACGAACCATCGATTGCTGAGTTAATTGCAGTGAATCTCAGTCATGCAGGCTTTTTGCCTGTGAGAGCTTTTCAAACAGACCAAGCTTCTCAGTTGATGAAAGAAGTCCTGCCTGATTTGGTGGTCTTGGATTGGATGCTGCCAGGAAAGTCAGGCGTGCAGTTTGCCAAAGAGCTTAGAGCCAATGATCGCACCAAAGATATTCCGATCATTCTCTTGACGGCGCGCAGTGAAGAGATGGATAAGATTGCGGGTCTTGAAGCGGGAGCCGATGATTATGTGACGAAGCCTTTCTCTCCAAAAGAATTGGTGGCGCGTATTCGTGCGGTGCTTAGAAGACGTTCACCTCAATTGGCCGACGAAGTGGTGCAAATCAATAATTTGCGCCTTGATCCAGTAGCCCATCGTGTCTTGGCGACCAACGGTGTGGATGAAGTCACTCTAGACTTGGGCCCTACAGAATTTAGATTACTTCACTTTTTCATGACGCATCCAGAGCGAGTTCACTCTAGAGGTCAGTTATTGGATAAGGTATGGGGCGATCATGTGTTTGTTGAAGAGCGCACTGTGGATGTGCACATTAAGCGCCTCAGGGCTGCATTGGCACCTTCTAATTGCCAAAATTTAATTGAAACGGTTCGTGGCAGTGGTTATCGCTTGACGAAAACTCCTGCAAACGGTTAAACCCTCAATACTCTAAAAATTCCAAGATCTACAGATCGTCAAAGTCTTTGGCGTCACTGGAGGTAGTGATTCCATACAATCACTGCCCAAGTCATGAAGCACAAGAGAAGGGCCAGCATGACTGCAGCGCTGCCAAAGTCCTTGGCGCGCTTGGATAAATCATGCACTTCAAATGAAATACGATCAATCGCTGCTTCTACGCTGGAGTTCAATAATTCAACAATCAGTACCAAAACAACTGAAGAGATCAATAGAATCTTTTCAATGGGAGATACTGGTAAAAATATGGCCAAGGGAATCAGTATCAAGCCAAGAGCTAATTCTTGGCGAAAAGCACTTTCCTCTTTGTAGGCATAAATCAAACCATTCCAAGAGTTAACAGCTGCTCGAAATGCACGCGTTAAACCCTTATTACCTTTATGGGGGTTGTCTTCAATGTGATATTCGCTCATAGGTCCTCATTTATTAACCAATACATTTAGCAATAAAACTATGACAGCTTGATGTCATAGCAACATTCATTTCTTTGAAATGTCATAGACTTGATATCGTAATTTCATAAAACTACCTGACACTGTGTTCAATCAATGACAGGAGTGTTGAATGAAAATTACAGTCATCGGAACAGGTTATGTGGGCTTGGTGACCGGAGCCTGCTTGGCTGAACAGGGTAATCATGTTTTTTGTTTGGATGTAAACCCAGAAAAAATTAACATTCTCAATGCTGGTGGCGTGCCCATTTATGAGCCTGGACTCAAAGAAATCATTGAAAGAAATCTGTCATATGGACGTTTGATTTTTTCAACGGACATCGCTGCTGCGGTAGCTTATGGTGATATTCAGTTCATTGCGGTTGGAACACCGCCTTCTGAGGATGGATCTGCTGATTTGAACTATGTATTGCAAGCAGCCAAGCAAATTGGTCAACACATGAATCGCTTTAAGGTGGTGGTCAATAAATCAACTGTGCCGGTCGGCACAGCTGACAAAGTGACTGAAGTGATTGCTCAAGAATTATTGAATCGTGGTTTGCCCAGTGAAAACTTCTCAGTGATCTCAAACCCCGAGTTTCTAAAAGAGGGCGCTGCGATTGAAGATTTCATGCGTCCAGATCGAATTGTGATTGGCAGTCAAGCCAATGCGGCAGGTTATGCCGCCAAAGAAATGATGAAGCAGCTTTATGCACCTTTTAACCGCCATCATGAACGCACTTATTACATGGATGTAAGAAGTGCCGAATTAACCAAATATGCTGCCAACGCAATGTTGGCCACACGTATTTCTTTCATGAACGAAATCGCAAATTTGGCCGATGTGTTGGGTGCTGACATTGAGTCTGTGAGACAGGGGATTGGTTCTGATTCTCGAATTGGTTATAGTTTCTTGTATGCCGGTACGGGGTATGGCGGTAGTTGCTTTCCCAAAGACGTATCAGCGCTTGCCAAAATTGCCGAGCATCATGGACAAGAGTTGAAGTTGATCAAGGCGGTGGAAGAGGTGAATGAGGCCCAAAAGAATGTCTTGGTGAAGAAAATCACGCGCCGCTATGGTGAAGATTTATCTGGTAAAACATTCTGTCTTTGGGGGCTCGCTTTTAAACCCAATACTGATGACATGCGAGAAGCTCCGAGTCGGGTGGTGATTCGTAATTTATTGATGCGTGGCGCTCAGATTAGGGTTCATGACCCGGTGGCCATGACAGAAGCCAGGCATGCCATTCAGTTAGATATGGCTGATCAGACTGAGTTACTGCAGTACCTCAGTTTTCATGAAGATCCATTGGTTGCTGCAGAAAGTGCAGATGCTTTATTGATCATGACAGAATGGAAGTCATTTAGAAGTCCTGATTTTCACTCGCTCAAACAATCTCTGGCGCATCCAGTGATCTTTGATGGTCGCAATATTTACGATCCACAACTCATCCTAGATCAGGGATTTGAATATGAAGGCATTGGTAGAAAAACAGTTTTAGAGTCAGGTTATCTCAAGGGATTTGAGTTGCTTCAGAATCAAAGCCTCAACCACGCCGTAACAGGGCAGATGACACAGCATTGATTGAATTTATTTGGTCAGTGTTGTATCCAGTAACTTCAGGTACTTTTCTGGCAAATCCAAGTTCAGATGAAAAGCACTGGTTTTCATGAATTGATACTCAATATTTTTTTGTCTGGCTTGGTGTTCTGGTGTTTGTCGAACCATGATGTTCTTTGTTGAAAAATAAAATTTGTACTCATTGCTCATGATGGTTAACTCCTTATTCATCACTGACCAAGAGCTTAATTTTCAAATTTGACAGGCTTGTGAAGCTTTGAAGAAGCTTTTTTGATGAACAATAGATCTAACAGGTCATGGTTTAGATTCAAAGGCTTTGGGATTTTTTAGACTGCGATTGAATACACTTTTTCCATTGTTTTTCAAAGACTTGATAAGATTCAAGCTATGTTGTCTTTAAAAACGCGTTTAATCACGATTTTCTTGATTGTTTTGCTGATTTCCTGGTTGGCTGGAGAGATCTTTGGCTTGGATATTGGCTTGTTGACAGCTTGTATTTGCTTGAGTCTGCTCTTGATTCATCAACTATGGCATGCCTCTAGGTTCAGTCGCCTTTTACTGTCCCCCAATTACGGTGAAGTTCCCAGTGCACTAGGTATTTGGGGTGAAATTTACTATCGACTTCATAAACTTGTGCGATCTTGGCGTGATCAAGTGTTGGAAGTGGAGCAGCAGCACAGTCGTTTCATTCAGGCTGTTCAGGCAACCCCCAATGGTGTGGTGATGCTCAATGAAGATGATCAAATTGAGTGGTGCAATGGCATTGCCGAGCAACATTTTGGTATCAATGCCAAACGTGATGCCATGCAAAGAATCACTCATATTTTGCGCAAACCTGCTTTTGTGCAATACATCATTCGTCAAAACTATCGTGAGCCAGTTCGCTTAACCAACATGGGTGCTTTTGAACAGTTCGCTTTAGATGTACAAATTTTCCCTTACGGGGATAAGCAAAAATTGGTCTTGTCTCAAGACGTTTCTCAAATTGAAAAAACCGATTCGATGCGACGAGATTTCGTGGCCAACGTTTCTCACGAGCTTAAAACACCTTTAACCGTGTTGTCAGGATTTTTGGAAACTGTTCAGGAATTGGATCTAAATGAGCTTGATCGAAAAAAATATTTAGACCTAAT
>JALRCP010000076.1 GCA_023257325.1 Polynucleobacter sp.
ACCGATCACAGCACTCTCATCAACCCCTGGCATGTCATCAATAAAGCTTTCAATTTCTTTTGGATAAACGTTGTAACCTCCAGAAATAATCAAATCTTTACTTCTTCCAACAATGCACAAGTAGTTGTTTGGCACCTTTCCGGCACTTGTCTCCCCACCCCAGCGTCCAACATCACCTGTTTTAAACCAACCATCCTTGGTAAATTCTTCTTTGGTTTTTTCTGGCATCCGCCAGTAACCCTTGAAAACATTCGGCCCCTTGACTTCCACATTACCAATTTCATTGACACCACATAAAGCGCCATCGTCTTTGACAACGCGAACTTGAGTTTTTGGTAAAGGCAAGCCAACTGAACCACCCACGCGAGCGCCATCATATGGATTTGAGACCAACATCACAGTTTCACTCATGCCATAACGCTCAAGAATGGTATGACCAGTTCTTTCTTTGAAGAGATTGAATGTCTCAGTCAACAAAGGCGCTGAACCCGAAACAAATAAACGCATGTTTTTGACCGTTTGCTTCGTGAAGTCTTTATCTAGTAATAGTCGTACGTAAAAGGTTGGCACGCCCATCATCACGGTTGATCTTGGCATGTGCTTAATCAACTCTTTGGTATCCAAACGTGGCAACCAAATCATCTTGCTACCGTTGAGAAGTGCGCCGTGCGAGGCCACAAATAAGCCATGCACATGAAAAATAGGTAAAGCATGCAACAGAACATCACCTTTTTTCCAAGCCCAAAACTTCTTCAAGACTTCAGCGTTACTACCCAAGTTGCCATGGGTCAACATCGCGCCTTTGCTGCGGCCCGTTGTACCAGAGGTGTACAAAATAGCGGCCAAATCATCATCAGAACGTTTGACGGTTGTAAATTTGTCTGGCAGTTTGGCTGCACGATCTAAAAGCGTCCCAGTGCGGTCATCCCCTAAAGTGAACACGTTTTTGGTACCGGCCTTAAAGGCCACTGTAGAGACCCAAGAAAAATTCTTGGGACTACACACCATCACAGCAGGCTCAGCATTGCCAATGAAATACTCAATCTCAGCCGCTTGATATGCTGTATTAAGTGGCAAATAAACCAAGCCCGCTTTGAGAGTGGCTAGATATAAGAAAAGTGCTTCAGGTGATTTTTCCACCTGAACCGCAACTCTAGATCCTTGTGGCAACTTAAGGCTTGCCAACAAGTTAGCCATCTTGGATGTGGCTTTTTCTAAATCATCCCAGCTGTAATACAAACCATCATGCGTTTCAATGGCGCATGATGATTTGTCTGTTGGAAAGCCGGTTTCAAGTAACTGATATAAGTTCATCTGAATCCCGATTACATCTTCGCGCCAGAAGCTTTAACCACATCATTCCAACGCTTGATTTCAGCACTCACAAACTTACCAAAAGCCTCGCCCGTCAAATTAGGCACTTCAGAGCCGTTGTTCAACCAAATGGTTTTCAATTCTGATGTGTTCATGGCTTTGGAAACTTCAGCAGTCATCTTATCAATGATGGGCTGAGGAGTTCCCTTAGGAGCCCACAAAGCGTACCAGCTACTGACTTCATAACCAGGCAAACCTGCTTCTGATGCAGTTGGTACATTCGGGAAAGCTGGATTGCGTTTGTTTGATGCCACTGCAATCGCCTTGATCTTACCGCTGCGAATATGTTGAGCAGAAGAACCCAAACCATCAAACATGATATCCACTTGACCAGCCATCAAATCAACCAAAGCTGGGCCTGCGCCACGATATGGAATGTGCGTGATGAATGTTTTGCTCATCATCTTGAACTGCTCACCCGCTAAATGGTGAGATGTGCCATTACCCGCGCTACTGAAGTTCAACTTACCAGGATTTTTCTTGGCATAGTCAATCAAACCTTTCAAGTCATTCACGGCTAGTTTGGGGCTGGCCACAATGATTTGAGGAGGCGCTGCCACTAATGCCACTGGCACAAAACTTTTCTCGATGTCGTAATCTAGCTTTGGATACATGGAAGGTGCAATTGCATGATGCACAGCGCCCATGAAGAACGTATAACCATCAGGTGCCGCTTTAGCAGCAATACCTGCGCCCAATGTACCGCCTGCACCGCCCCTATAGTCCAAGATGAATTGTTTGTTCATTTGCTTATTCATCATCGTGAATAAAGGACGGGCAAAAGCGTCTGTACCACCACCTGCTGGGAATGGCACCACAATCGTCACTGGCTTAGTCGGCCAATTAGGATCCGCTTTTACAGCTGTTGAGTTCACAGATAAACCAACTGCGGCTACTGCAGCAATCGCAGTCACTACTGAGGTCATACGACCCACTACATTCACTGGCTTTTTCATTTTGTCTCCTCGTACTCCAGTTAAAACTTCAAAAAATGCTACTACTAAATCAATTGCGAAACGGCTCTTGAATAAATTACTTCACCATTCACAAATCGCTCATGGTTATCTTCAACCTTATCTAAGTCATAGAGGTAGTTCACCATCAGACCGGCTGATTGTTTGATGCCTTTTTTGGACAAATCACCTGACCAATTAATTCGGTGCAATTTAGCGCCATTACCGAGGTGGAATTTCGCAACAGAATTACCGCCTCTACGTGGTGAGTAATATAGCAAGTAAATCGCACACAAAGCCATCAAGGCCTCTTTTTCCTTGAGTTGCACTGCATCAGGATGCCAACCACTTTGAATGCGGTCAGACCAAGATTTGTCTTTTAAATTAAATACTTTAAGCGCCTCTTGATATTTTTCTAATACAGCTGGCTTTAAATGATCTACGGGTAAATCCGCACCCGTTGTTAACCAATCCATGAATCCAGGTATAGGAGATAAAGTACAAAAAGTCTTCAAAGATGGGAATTCTTTTTTCAAGCTATCGGCCACTCGCTTAATCAAAAAGTTACCCATGGATACGCCACGCAAACCTGGCTGGCAGTTACTGATGGAATAAAAAATCGCACATTTGTATTGGTTGGCTTCCAATGCCGGTGATTTTTTATCGACCAATGGACCAATCGCATCAGGAATCTCAGGCACCAAAGCCACTTCAACAAAAATCAATGGCTCGTCTGGCAGTTGCGGATGGAAAAAAGCGAAACAACGACGATCAGGCTGTAAGCGACGACGCAGATCATCCCAACCATCAATCTCATGAACTGCTTCATGCTGAATAATTTTTTCAAGAATGTGAGCAGGAGATTTCCAGTCCACTTGGTGCATCTTTAAAAATCCTGGGTTGAACCAAGAATTCAATAAATGCTGCATGTCAGCATCTACCGCTTTGAGCTCAGGTTTTTTTGCTAAAAGCTTTAATACTTGGTGACGCATATTGATAATCATGTGCGTCCCTCCTGGAGCACGATTCAAGCGTCGCAATAATTCTTGGCGGGGCGATTCAGCCACTTTCATCATCCAAACAAAATTGTCCGCCGTGGGCTCCTTGGCATAAGACTCTGCCGCACTCAACACATCCGCTGGACTGGGATTGAACTTCTCAGCCAAATGTAAAAAGTATTGGGACTTTTGTTCATCATCCAAGGTATTGAAGTTCTCAATTAAGTCAAAGGCCATGCTGGCAGCGTTTGATTCGCCACGCTCAGATAAGAGGCGCTTAGTAGCGTTGATGGTTTTGCTCATGTGGCGAGCTTTGATCATCTTATCGAGAATCATGCCGACAACCTCTGATCAAATTTCATCTGGCGCAAGACTTCACGTTGATTCATGATGTGCTTCTTCATGAGCTCTTCAGCTTGCTCACCGTGCCTGGCTTTCAAAGCCTTAAAAATAGCAAGATGCTCTTGGCAAGATTGCTCTATACGACCTTTTTGATGCAAGCTACGGTGCCTAGCCAAATTAAGAATTTTTCTTAAATCATGGACCATGTGAGTCAACCATTCATTGCCAGCAAGTTTTTGAATCGCCAAATGAATCTCACGATTGGTGACGTAGTACTGATCAATGTTTTTTTCTTGCGCAAATGCTTGCAACTTTTGGTGCAAGGTATCTAAAGACAGTAATTCCTTTTCATTGGCTTTATTGGCTGCCTCAAAAGCACATCGCCCTTCTAACATCGCCATCAATGGAAAAATCTCATCCAAATCTTTTTCAGTGAGCTCGGTGACATAACAACCACGACGAGGCTCAATTCGCAGCAAACCTTCAGATGCCAAAATGCGAATAGCTTCCCTAAAAGGAGTTCTTGAGACCCCCATCTCTTCTGCTAACTTTTGTTCGTCAATCCAAGTTCCCGGCGACAAAACGCCACCTGCGATCATGGAACGCAGGCGCTCGGTCACTTCAATGTATAGAGCTGTTTTGACGACTTTTAAAGACATGCATTCAATGTATTTTGTATACATTTTTGAATACATTAGTAATTACCCTAAAAAAGGGAAACTACCTAGAGGCACTGGCTAGTTGGTCTTAATAGGAAATTCTATTGAATGAAAAAGTACTGACTAAAGTTATTTTGAGGGGGAGGTGCGGATCAACAAATAAATACCGAACACGATCATGGGGATAGACAACCATTGCCCCATTGATAGACCCAAACTCAATAGCCCCAAGAAACTATCGGGCTCTCTGGCGAACTCCGCTAAAAATCTAAAGATGCCATAACCCAATAAAAACACGCCTGATACCTGACCCACAGCGCGAGGCTTGCCGGCATACCACCACAATAGGATGCCTAAACAAAGCCCTTCACCCAGGAATTGATATAACTGTGATGGATGGCGCGCCACCATATCTCCTGCTTGCGGAAAGATCATGGCCCAGGGTAAATCTGTGGGACGACCCCACAACTCTCCGTTTAAAAAGTTACCCAATCGACCAAAAGCCAAACCAAAGGGCACCAAAGGTGCAATCAAGTCAGTAACTTGAAAAAAGGATTGCTGTGTCTTTTTCGCAGACCACCACATTGCTGCCAATACTCCCAAGAAGCCGCCATGGAAAGACATCCCACCTTCCCAAACTTTGAGTACATCCAATGGATTGGCCAAATAATGTCCAGGCATATAAAAAATGACATACCCCAGGCGACCACCCAGAATTACTCCGAGCACCCCTGCAAACAAAAGATCTTCAATGTCCTTATAGGTAAGGTGACTCCAATGTGCTTGCCGTGTTTTCAATTGACCCAAGATTAAAAACTGTGCAAAGGCAAACAAGTACATCAATCCATACCAATGAATCGCCACAGGCCCGAAGCTAATCGCGATTGGATCAAATTGTGGGTGCATCAAAGGCATGAAGATCTTTACTTAAAGTTGATGTTGAAGAATACAGACTCGAGATGTCACTGCCCGGTTTGATCAAAGTTATGAAGTTCGTGACCTTGATCTCGATAGGCTTTATATCGCGCGCGACCAGCCTGACGATCTGCTTCATCAGTAGAAACAATTTCTACAATGCGAGGAAAACGACTCGCCAAATTTTCTACTGAGACTGGTAAATCCTGTCCCACATGAATCAATACATCACCATGTGGCAAATACTCTAACTCAGGAGACTCAAAACTTTCAACAAAAACAATCGGGGTTTCGTTGGCAACATCGTCTTGACCCCATGCATGTGGCAAAAATTCTGCTGGCGAGAATGACCACAACTGCTCATCTAGTTGTCGCAAAAAATTCGCAGGCCCCACCACGACAATATTTCTCATGGGCAAGTCCTCATGCTGACTTGCCATGATCTTGCGAATGAGACGACAACTGTACAAAGACTTGTTGTTCACCTGACTGTGAAAATCAATTCTAGCCATGAGTCTTATTTTGCCAAGAGGTAGTTAACCAACAAGGGCACAGGTCGACCTGTGGCACCCTTCGCAGCACCACTCTTCCAAGCTGTACCCGCAATATCCAAATGGGCCCAAGTATATTTTTCGGTGTAACGCGCCAAGAAACATGCCGCTGTCACACTGCCTGCGGGGCGACCACCAATATTGGCCATGTCCGCGAAATTGGATTTAAGTTGTTCTTGATAAGCGCTATCGAGTGGCATTCTCCAAACAGTGTCTTGAGATGTGCGACCGGCACTCAATAAACTTTCGGCTAAAGCATCATCGTCTGAGAACAATCCTGAATGAACCGCTCCCAAAGCAATTACGCAAGCACCTGTCAAGGTAGCAATATCAATAACCGCAGCAGGTTTGAATCGTTCTACATAAGTGAGAGCATCACACAGAATCAAGCGGCCTTCGGCATCAGTGTTCAAGATTTCAATAGTTTGTCCCGACATACTGGTCACAATGTCACCTGGACGCGTAGCGTTGCCAGATGGCATGTTTTCACAAGTAGGTATCACGCCAATCACGTTGCGCTTTAACTTCAATTCAGCAATCGCACGCATGGTTCCCAAAACAGAAGCAGCACCACACATGTCGTACTTCATCTCATCCATGCCTTCACCGGGCTTAAGCGATATGCCACCCGTGTCAAATGTGATGCCTTTACCTACCAAGACCACGGGCGCTTCACCAGCACGTCCACCTTGGTGACGAATGACGATGAATTGAGGAGGTGTAGTCGCACCTTGTGTAACCGCCAAGAAGGCTCCCATTTTGAGCGCTTCAATCTCTTTGCGACCCAAGACCTCCACCTTGAGGGGGAACTCTTTAGCAAGTTTCTTAGCAGTGGCCGCCAAATAGCTAGGGTTACAAATATTGGGAGGTAAATTACCCAAGTCTTTTGTCAATTCAACCCCATTGGCAATTGCTTGACCTTCTGCTGCAGCAAGACTGACGTCGCGATTATTTTTTGCAAGGCTTGCAATCACTAATTTCTTTAAATGCGGCGCTTTTTCTGCTGGCTTGGTTTTAAATTGTGGGTGACGCGCACCAAATTTATAGACTTGTTCTTTGGCCAATTGCACCAACAAACGTACTTGCGACAAGCCATCTTTGGCTGAGAACTCTTCAAACACCCAAAGAGCCTCTTTGGCTGTAGTTGCTACAAGCGTTTTTAAAGCTGCTGACAACCATTTTGAAGCTGGGCTGGCAGTTTTTGCTTTTGTCTCAAGTCCAGAGCAAATGAGTAATAAACGATCTGCTTTTAGGCCCAGTTTGCCCCAAGCATCGGTGGCAGTTAATAGCACATGACTCCCCGCAACACCTTCCAAATCTTTGGCTTCAATGGCTCGCGCCACAGCACCATGAGTGGCAGTATTTAAAGCGGATAAACCAGCGCTTAATTTTTTAGTATTTTTGATACAACTGGCAGGGAAAGCCCAAACCAAACAGTTTGTGGCAACAGCCATTTGTGCTTTGACGCCCAAAGCACCCTCATTAAATACTTTCGTGCTACATTCCATGTGCTTTTCCTTTGTTTTACCTTTGCGCAAGGGAAGTTTCTGATACCCTTGATTATCGCCTAGCTTCGCTTTTTATGATCTTTAAAAGAGCCTTACGACAAGAACTCAATTTCACCACAGGTGTGGTGTTCATGGTTTTGGTCACGCTAGTTTTAACGAATTTAATGATTCGGGTGCTCGGAAATGCCGCGAGCGGCACCGCCAACCCCAAAGATGCCTTGGTTTTGATTGGGCTAGGCATGATCAATTACCTCCCTATTCTATTGACTGCGTCACTCTTTGTATCGATTTTGATGGTTCTCACTCGTTGGTACAAAGATTCAGAGATGGTGATTTGGCAGTCCGCAGGAATTAGTCTTTTTAAAATTCTGCGACCGATTTTAAATTTCACAATTCCTCTGGCTGTAGCGATTGCCGCTTTGTCGATTTTTGTTTCGCCATGGGCCAGTGAACAATCTGCCACAATCAAACAACGTTTCCAGCAACGTGATGACATTTCGATGTTGGCGCCCGGACAGTTTCGTGAATCTTCAGGAAACAATCGGGTCTTTTTCATTGAGAGCATGAACTCTGAAACCAATGTCATTAAAAATATTTTTGTGACAGATTTCGGTAAAGATCGCCAACTGGTGGCCGTCGCCAAAGAAGGTTTTATTCAAAATAAAGCCGATGGTGAAAAACAACTCATCCTTGAAACGGGTCGTCGCTACGAAGGCACACCTGGCAATACTGATTTTCGCATCACTGAATTTGAAAAATACACCGTCAAACTAGAAGACAAAGTCGTTGATCCCATCATCAATGGCCCAAGAACCCTGCCCATTTGGATCTTGCTTCAAGATTTGAATTTGACTCACCTGGGTGAAATTCTCTGGCGGGTGGGCTTACCACTGATGGCTTTTGTGTTTGCCATCATTGCGATTCCTTTGTCATACATGGATCCTCGTCGGGGTCGCTATACGGCTTTGATCATGGCGGTGTTGATTTACTTTACCTACTCCAATTTACTTAAATTGATGCAGGCTTGGGTTGGTACCGGAAAAATTTCTTTCTCGATTGCTTGGTGGTTACTCCACGTATTGGCGGCCTTGATCGGCATTGCCCTAATTTTCTATCGTCAAAATCGATCCATCACTTTGTATGGTCGCTACCAACGCTGGACACAAAAGAAAACGCGGGGGGCTGCCTAAATCATGTGGCAACGACTCTTCCCTTTGGTGTATGAACGCTATTTAGCCAAACAAATCTATTTGGCTTTTACATTTATTTTGTTTGCATTGATTTCTTTGTTTATTTTCTTTGACTTCATTGCGGAAATGGGTGACACCACCAATACCTACACAGTCTTGTTGGCATTCATCACGGTGTTACTCCGCGTGCCAAGTCGTTTGGTTGAAATCATGCCGATTGCCGGCTTAATTGGCGGCATTTATGTGATGGCTAACATGGCGGCTCAATCTGAATACACCATCTTGCGCGTGGCTGGCTTAGACACCCGCAAATCTCTCAAAACTTTGATGAAGATTGCAATTCCGATTGCCCTGTTGATTTTGCTCATGAGCGA
>JALRCP010000110.1 GCA_023257325.1 Polynucleobacter sp.
ACGCTCATCACCAAAGGTCTTCATGTCCGCCTCGATCTCTTTGATGATGCGCTTACGCATATTCGCATCGCTACCCAAGAGACCTTCTAAGTCGTCTTTTTCAGTTTTGAGTTCTTTAAGTTCTTGCTCAATTTTGATGGCCTCTAAACGTGCCAACTGACGCAAACGAATTTCTAAAATATCTTCTGCTTGACGCTCTGATAACTTAAATGCTGTCATCAAGTCAGTCTTGGGTTCATCACTGCCACGAATGATCTTGATGACTTTATCAATATTAAGAAGGACCAATTGACGTCCTTCAAGAATATGAATCCTGTCATTAACCTTTGCCAGGCGGTGTTGCGTTCGACGTGTGACCATAGCAACACGGAACTCAATCCACTCACGCAAGATTTCTGTCAAACCTTTTTGACGCGGACGACCATCATTACCAATCATCACCAAATTGATGGGGGCGTTGGACTCTAAAGAAGTATGCGCCAATAAAGTGGTGACAAACTCGTTGACATCAATGTTTTTGGTTTTTGGTTCAAAGACCAAGCGCACTGGAGCATCTTTACTTGATTCATCGCGCACGGAGTCCAATAAAGCCAAGATGGTTTGCTTGAGGTTGTTTTGTTCTGCAGTCAAAGTCTTCTTACCCACTTTGACTTTTGGATTGGTCAACTCTTCGATTTCTTGAAGAACTTTTTGGGTTGATGTGCCAGGTGGCATTTCTGTCACAACCAACTTCCACTGACCACGAGCCATGTCTTCCACGACCCAACGAGCTCTGACCTTTAGACTGCCTCGACCAGTTTGATAAATTTGTGAAATCTCTGTGGCCGAAGAAATGATTTGTGCGCCACCCGGAAAGTCAGGGCCTGGCACATGCGTCATTAATTCGTCATGAGAAATCTTTGGATTTTTCATGAGAGCAATCGTCGCGCTCGCAACTTCTTTCAGATTGTGTGACGGTACCTCGGTGGCCATACCCACGGCAATGCCTGAGGCACCATTCAATAAAACAAAGGGCAAGCGGGCTGGCAAGAGCTTGGGTTCTTGCATGGAACCATCGTAGTTCGGTATGAAATCAACCGTGCCTTCATCAATCTCATCCAACAGCAAGCTGGCAATTTTGGTTAAGCGAGCCTCTGTATAACGCATGGCCGCTGCACCATCTCCATCCCGTGAACCAAAGTTTCCTTGACCATCGATCAAGGGGTAACGCAATGAAAAGTCTTGCGCCAAACGAACCAAAGCGTCATAAGCCGATTGGTCTCCGTGAGGGTGGAATTTACCCAATACATCACCCACCACACGAGCACTCTTCACAGGCTTGGCATCGGCTCGTAAGTTCATTTCATTCATCGCAAACAAGATGCGACGTTGTACAGGCTTTTGACCATCTGCTACTTCAGGTAAGGCACGCCCTTTGACCACGCTGATGGCGTAATCCAAATAAGCACGCTCTGCATAGGTGGCCAGCGTCAATGAATCCACATCCGCTGTATTGGGCATCACACGAGGAGCGGCGCTAACCAGTTCTCCCGATGAATCTTCTGACATATCCGCAAATAAATCGGGTTCTTGTGATGAAGGTGTTTTTTTCTTACTCATGATGTCTTTTTCTGCGAATGGATTCGTTAAATATCTGCTTCAACTTCGTTACCACGCTCTTCCAGCCAGGTTTTGCGCGCACCGGATTCAGATTTGCCCATCAACATATCCATGGTTTTGACTGTTTCCACTTCACCTAAAGCGCCTTCGGTGACTGGGAGTAAACGACGCGTATCGGGGTTTAAAGTGGTGTCCCACAATTGCTCTGCATTCATCTCACCCAAACCTTTAAAGCGACTAATTTGCCAAGTACCTTCGCGCAAACCATCCTTGCGCAATTTATCTTCGATTGCTCTGAGCTCACCTTCGTCCAAGGCATAGAGTTTTTGCGCAGGTTTTTTTCCACGAGCAGGAGCATCCACTCTAAACAAAGGTGGGCGGGCAATATACACATGACCACGCTCCATCAACTTAGGGAAATGTTTGTAGAACAAGGTGAGCAGCAATACCTGAATGTGCGCACCATCGACGTCCGCGTCGGACAAGATACAAATTTTTCCGTACCTCAAATTGCTTAAATCAGGGTCATCGTTCGCGCCATGTGGATCCACACCAATCGCCACAGCGATGTCATGCACCTCATTGTTGGCAAACAAGCGATCACGCTCTGCTTCCCAAGTATTGAGAACTTTACCGCGCAAAGGCAAGATGGCCTGATACTCTTTATTGCGACCCATCTTGGCTGAACCTCCCGCAGAGTCACCCTCAACCAAGAACAATTCGTTCATGGCAATGTCTTCACTCTCACAGTCCGTTAACTTACCAGGCAAGACTGCCACGCCTGATGATTTTTTCTTTTCAACTTTTTGACCGGCGCGGGTTCTAGCTTGAGCTTGTTTGATCACTAACTCAGCCAATTTTTTACCGAAGTCCACGTGTTGGTTCAGCCAAAGATCCAAAGCAGACTTCACAAATCCTGAGACCAAGCGCACGGCATCACGCGAGTTCAAGCGCTCTTTGATCTGACCTTGAAATTGAGGATCCAATACTTTGGCCGATAAAACAAATGAAGCTCTGGCAAATACGTCTTCAGGCATGAGCTTGACGCCCTTAGGCAACAAGCTGTGCAACTCAATGAAGCTTTTCACAGCGGTGAACAAACCGTCGCGCAAGCCACTGTCGTGCG
>JALRCP010000142.1 GCA_023257325.1 Polynucleobacter sp.
GTGAGGAATTGATCTTGGGCAAGCCCACAGACACGTCTGATGCTAAAAGAATCTTGGGACTACTGAGTGGTCAAACGCATCATGTACATACAGCGATTGCCCTGTTACCTGAATTTTCAGCTCATGATTTCAGCCCCATCCTCAAAGTCTCAAGCTCTAGCGTGACATTCAAGGAACTGAGTCTTGATGAGATCGATACCTATGTGGCCAGCCTCGAACCCATGGGTAAAGCTGGAGCTTATGGTATCCAAGGTCAAGCAGGTGCCTTGATTTCTCATATCAGCGGGAGTTTTTCTGGCATCATGGGTTTGCCTCTTTTCGAAACCTCGGAAGTACTCAAAGAAACTGGTGTAAAGTTTTCAAACCGCACTTGATGTGCTGCATGACCCATCGAAGATGACTGAAGAAATCCTTGTAAACATCACTCCGCAAGAAACTCGCGTGGCAATCATCGCCCAAGGCGTGGTTCAAGAGCTTCACATTGAAAGAAGCCAAAGCCGTGGGATTGTAGGGAATGTCTATCTTGGCAAAGTCACACGGGTTCTTCCTGGAATGCAATCCGCTTTTGTGGACATTGGGCTAGATAAAGCAGCTTTTTTACATGTGGCTGATTTATGGATGCCCAAAAATTCCAAAACTGAGAATACGCCGATTGAAAAGTTGGTCTTTGATGGCCAAACCATTTTGGTTCAAGTGCTTAAAGATCCACTGGGCACCAAAGGGGCTCGCTTGAGCACACACATCAGTATTGCAGGCCGCAATTTGGTGTATTTACCCCAAGAAGATCAAGGGCAACAAATCGCCATCTCCCAAAAAATTGATAACTTAGAAAACCGTGATGCGCTTAAACAGCGGTTTCAGGCTTTGCTGTCCTCTGAAGAAAAAGGCAGTTACATTTTGCGCACCAGCGCTGAAGATGCCGATGATCAAGAATTGTCAAATGATTTGAGGTATCTCAACGCCACGTGGAAGAAGATTCAAGAAGGTCAGGGTCGTCTACCAGCACCCAGCTTGTTACATCAAGACTTGAGTCTTGCTGAACGCGTCTTAAGAGATTTGGCCACAGATGCCATCACTCAAATTCGAGTGGACTCTGCTGAAAACTATGAAAAATTAGTGGCCTTTGCAAAAGACTTCACACCCAATCAAGAGGGTAAATTGGTTTTATACCGTGGCGAGCGCCCACTCTTTGATTTATTTGATACCGAAACTGAAATCAATCGCGCCCTCGGTCGTCGCGTTGACTTAAAGTCAGGCGGGTATTTGATGATTGATCAAACAGAATCAATGACCACCATTGATGTGAATACCGGTAGCTATGTTGGCGCCAGAACTTTTGACGATACGGTCTATAAAACTAATCTAGAAGCGGCTCAGACGATCGCCCGACAATTGCGTTTACGCAATCTTGGCGGCATCATCATCATTGATTTCATTGATATGCACAGCAAAGAGCATCAAGAGGCTGTGTTACAAGAACTCAATAAGAATTTGGCGCGCGACAAAATCAGAACTTCAGCCAACCCCTTCTCTTCTTTGGGATTGGTTGAAATGACGCGCAAGCGAACCCGTGAGTCTTTGGCCCACTTACTTTGTGAACCCTGTGATGTATGTGATGGCAAAGGTCAAGTAAAAACAGCTCAAAGTGTTTGCTATGAAATCCTGCGCGAGGTCCTGCGCGAGCATCGTCAATTTAATCCAAAAGAATTCAGAATCATTGCCAGCGCTGATGTGATTGATCGCTTCCTAGAAGAAGAAAGCACCCATTTGGCTCAGTTAATAGAGTTCATTGGCAAACCCATT